>JBKPQI010000289.1:0-11261 GCA_046733975.1 Verrucomicrobiota bacterium | reverse complement strand
CGCAGCTTTCTTTACTTCGTCGCTCGATTGGCCCATCGCGATGCTAAGGCCGCTCTTTCCAAACATCGAAATGTCGTTAGGCATATCGCCAATGGTCGCGATCTGATCCGTCGGGATACGAAGCATTTCGGATAGTCGAAGAACGACGAAGCCCTTGTTGGCGTCGGGATGCGTGACGTCAAGATAGTAGGGCTGGGATCGCGCAGCGGAAGCGAGCGTTTCTCGTTGCGGGGTGGATTGTTTGGTACGCACGCTTTCGGCGAACTGCCGCCGCACCAACTCCTCACACTCGCGCACGGCATCAAGATCGTCACTTACTCCAACAAGCTTTGCCACATTACTCGTTAGCCCATTGAAATCGGATACAACGATGGGCGGAAATTTTACCGTCCACTCTTCGCGGTCGACGTGCGGGCCGTGCCGCTCATGCACAAACCAATCGTTGCCGCGGTAAATCCATTGATCGAGCCCGCACTTCTTCATCGTCTCCATTGCCGGAACGATGACATCGGCTTGCAGAACGCGTTGCTCGATGATGGAAAGATCGGAACGGACGAACATTCCACCGTTGAAAGCGGCGATCGGCGTCGTGAGCGATAATGGTTGGATTAACATCTGCATGCCGCGCGGAGGACGGCCGCTGGTAATGGCGAATTGGATGCCGGCGGTTCGCAATTTAGCAACAACAGCGCGCGCTCGATCGGTCAGGATTTTATCGTGCGTTACGAGTGTTCCATCGACGTCGGCAAGAAGGAGACGGATCATTCTAGAAGATAGAAGATAGGAGATAGAAGGAGAGCTTATTGCTCGTGGTAGTTCCAGAGGAGTCCGCCGTCGACGAACATGGTGGTGCCAGTGATATAGCTGGTGTTGTCGGCAGCCAGGAAAGCCACGATTTCTGCGACGTCAGCTGGCTGACCCAGGCGCTTCAGCGGGATGTTCTCGAGCAGGGCCTTCAGCTTCGGCGGATCGTTCAACAGCGCTTTGTTGATTGGAGTTTCAATCGCTCCTGGGGCAACTGAGTTGATGGTGATGTTAAAGGGCGCGAGCTCGATGGCCAGGTCGCGCGTCATCATTTTTAATCCGCCTTTACTCATGCAGTAGGACGCGAAATGCGGAAAGGGCAGTTCCTCGTGCACGGAGCTGATGTTGATGATTTTGCCGCCGCGTTTTTGCGATTGAAGATGACGAACCACCTGCTGGGTGGCGAAGAACACGCCTTTCAAGTTCACGTTCATGACAGCGTCATACTCCGATTCGGCGACTTCCCAGAAGTCGTTGCGTTTCTCGATCCCGGCGTTGTTCACCAAAATATCGACACGCCCAAATGCTTTCACCGTTTCATCGACAAGATGGTTAATTTCAGCAACGACGGAGAGGTCGGCTTTTACGACCACGCCTTTGGCGCCGGCGGCTTCGACCTGTCGCAGGGTCTCGTTCGCGCCTGCATCGTGAGTGTGATAGTCGATTGCTACATTAATGCCGTCCCGGGCGAGGCGCGCGGCGATGGCTTGTCCGATGCCCTGACTGCTGCCGGTGACGATTGCGACTTTCATTTGGCAACAGACTACAGGAACGAGCACGAAACAATGGACGACTGTGCAAGGTATGATTCGATAAAGATTGACTGCTAAAGGCCGAACGGCGTTCAAGTTTCGACGCCCAACACCGAAAGTAGTCGGGGCCGTCCGATGGCACGGCTCAACGAAGACTGACAACACGGCCACGGACCCAGTAACCTCTACAGCAGATGCATTCGTTAAATCGCTAAATTGCTAAATTTAAGTCGAGGAACGGCAGTGCGAGCTATGGTCTCATTACCTGACATGGAAGGTAATCGAATACGAGGCGTGCTCGCGCCGGTGGTCACTCCGTTCAAAGCGGATCTATCGCCTGATCCGGAGCGGTTAATTGCGCATTGCAGGTGGTTGCTGTCGCAGAACTGCGGGCTGGCCGTGTTCGGAACGAACAGCGAGGCGAACTCGATGGCAACGAACGAACGAATGAAACTGTTGGATGAACTCGTCGCCGAAAAGGTCGCTCCGCAGCGGATGATGCCGGGCACTGGTTGCTGTTCGATCGGCGAAACAGTCGAGCTCACATCGCATGCGGTGAATCATGGTTGCGCGGGCGTGCTGATGCTACCGCCTTTCTATTACAAAGAAGTTGGGGAGGAAGGTCTCTACCGTTACTTCAGCGAAGTGGTGCAGCGCGTCGGCGACGCCCGTTTACGAATTTATCTTTACCATATTCCACCCGTTGCGATCGTCGGCATCACTCCAAAATTGGTGGAGCGGCTGCTGAAACGCTATCCAACCGCGATCGCGGGAATGAAAGACAGCTCAAGCGATTGGAATAATACCAAAACTTTTCTCCACGCTTTTGCTCAACCCGCCAGTCCGGCTCCGATCTTCGATGTGTTTGTCGGTAGCGAATCCTTCTTGCTCGCCAATCTGCGCCGTGGCGGCGCCGGCACGATTTCAGCGACGGCGAATGTGAACGCGGCAGCGATTTATAAACTGTACGCTACAGTGGATTCACTGAGACAGCGGACGCTACAGAGCGAAGGAACCGCGGATAACACCAATTACGCTGATAAGCTGCAGGAGCGATTGAACGTTGTGCGCGAGGTGTTCGCACAAAAGCGTTGGCCGTCGATGATCGCGGCGCTGAAACAGGCGCTTGCCGTTTACGGGGATGATCCGGAATGGGCGAGAGTCCGTCCGCCGCTGGTCGAGCTCACGATCGAACAGGCACGCAAGCTTGCAGCAGAACTCGAAAGAATCGGTTTCGCGATGGGAAACGGAACCGTTGAAGATTGAAGCGCTAAAGAAAAAGGCATTCAACGCCGAACCGCATAAAAGCGGCTTCGCCGCTCACGCGGGTAACCTGCTGCTTCGGGGTCTTGCTCCTTTACGCAGCTCTCGACGTCCAACACTCAACATCCAACGCTCAATGAAGGAGGAGCGAGCCATGCTCTATCCTCCGATCTCGGCTTCGTCTCACCGTTTGCGCAGACGCTTAATCAATGTGCGAAGGCGCCGCGTCGTTTCATAGCGATTGATTTTACTCGCCCCGACATCGAGCATCAATTTCTCCCACCGCGCGCTGTCTGGTCGTGGTTCAATTCCATTAAGTCGCAGAAATACAATCGCTGCCATCATCGCGGTCCGTTTATTGCCATCGAAAAAAAGATGGTTCATGCAGATGTAGAACAAATATGCAGCTGCGATTTCGATAATATCCAAATAGGGCGATTTGCCGCCAAAGCTCGATTGAGGTGTTAAGACCGCTGAAGTCAAAAGATGTTCGTCGCGGATACCATTCAAGCCGCCGAAGTGCTTAATCGCTTCAGCGTGAATTTCCCGAATGATATCGACTGTGAGATGAACACAATCCTCCGGCGTTGAGCTCACGCGAGTTTGCGCAACGTTTTCCGGTAATTTTTCGCTGTCTTCTTAATGAGTGAGCTAATTTCCGCTCTGGAGGGGGCGGCGCGCAACGGCATGAGCACGATCGCGCCGCTGTCGGGTACAACGGTGACATTGACCTGGTCGCCAACCTTGACGCGCGCGAGATCCATGAGCGCGGTATCGAAGATGATGCCCTGGGAGTTTCCAATCCTGCTGATGGTTTTGGTCATGTGTAATACTATGTTTTACGTGGGACAGATGTCAACGCCGTAGCCTGGCTTCGGGCGATTGAGGTTAATCTCCTCTGCCTGGCTCCGCGGATAGCCCATGATATTTCTGCCAGTAACGAACGGCAGCGGGGATGGCCATGTAGCTCGGGTCGGCCGTTTCGTAATCTCTGACCAGCTCTTCCGTCGCGCCGTGTGCAACTAGATCGTCGTGCTCGACGGCGGCGAAGCCCGGAACGAGTTCGGATTCGCGAACACCCTGCGCCATCTTCTCGCGAAACCATTCGGACCACCGGCTCAACCGTTCATCCAAGGCGTCGAAATGCGAGGCGACCGAGTCTTTCACCAAACCGAAGTGGGGAAGATAAAGTCTCGACGCATTCAGTTCCCGCATTCTCCGAATCGATTCATGCCACGATTCAATGTGCAGCTCCGGGGGGACAAACGGCGGGATCGGTGGACCGTTACCGAGGCGAACACCGGCGATGTCGCCGCCAAAGAGATGATCTTCCCAGTGATAAACATGATGATGACCGGCATGGCCGGGCGTGGCGATGGCGCGAATCTTGAATGGGGCGAGGGGCACAACCTCATTGTCTTCCAAAATTCGGACGCGTTCCTGCGGGACGGGTGCGATGCGGCCCCACAAGCGCTGCATGTCGTCTCCGAAAATCCGCGTAGCAGAGGCGATCAATTTCGCGGGATCTATGAGGTGCTGAGCGCCGCGCGGATGCACATAAATGGTGGCGCCAAGCTCGGCGAAACGCCAGGCGGCACCCGCGTGATCGAAATGAATATGACTGAGAAAGACGTGCTTAACATCGTTAGCCGAAGCACCGATGTTTCGTAACGCGGCCGCGATATGGTCGAAGGTCGATTCCGGTCCGGTATCGAAAAGAACGATCGCGTCGTCCGTTTCCAGCGCGGTCGCGGCGATAATGCCGGCCCGGCCCAACTGAAGCGTGTCGAGGATGTGAATTTTCAAAGCAGGGTGCTTATCAGTTATCGGTTTATCGTTAAAGGTAAAGAGGGCAGACAAAGGGGAACTTGCGATTCGGGCAAAGCTCGCCGCCGAGAGGTAAGCCGAGCAGTTGTAAGGGCAGGCGCGTCGCCTGCCGAGCCGTTCAAATGGCAAGCGACGCGCTTCTCCTGCAATAAACAGACTATGCGCCCTGCGGGGCGGCCGCGGTTCTCCGGCACACTGACGTACCTATATATATATGTGATCCGGCGCCTCCCGTTTGATCGGGCGGACAGGTTTTTCCGAATGAATCAGGAAAAAGGGCTAGCCGCCTTGACCTAACCGCTTCCGCGCGCGTTAATGCCAATTCACGCCATGCCGACAATTTTGGATTCGCCAGCAAGTGTCCGGCTTTTTGCGCAACACCGATAACGCATGGCTAAAATCAAGCGAACTGCTCACACTCACCGCGTGCAAACCGGGATTCCCGGCTTGGATCACATTCTCTATGGGGGTCTCCCTCGCCGCCGACTGTATCTGATCGAAGGGCAGCCAGGCGCGGGTAAGACAACCCTGGCGTTGCAATTCCTTCTCGCCGGAATCGCTGCGGGGGAAAAGTCCCTTTATATCAGTCTTTCCGAGACACGGGAGGAGATCGAAGAAGTGGCGCGGTCGCACGGTTGGGACGTAGCCAAGCTGGAGATCGTGGAGTTATCGGCGCTGGACGAAAAGATCGCAGCGGAAGCTCAAAGCACGTTGTTTCATCCCTCCGAGGTGGAGCTGACGGAAACGACAAAGTTTTTGTTGGAAGCAGTAGGAAGGATCAATCCACGACGAGTGGCGTTCGACTCGCTTTCAGAGTTGCGTCTCCTCGCCCAGACTGCTCTGAGGTATCGACGCGAGATCCTCGCGCTCAAACAATATTTTGCCGGGCGCGATTGTACGACGCTCCTCCTCGATGACTCCGGCGCTGGCCGGGGTGACGCACACGTTCACAGTCTCGCCCACGGCGCCATCAGGCTGGAACAGAACAGACCTGCGTATGGAGCGGAGCGACGACAGCTGACGGTGCTCAAAGTTCGCGGCTCAACCTACCGTGGCGGACTGCACGATTTTGCGATTTACACCGGCGGCTTGCAAGTTTTTCCGCGGCTGGTCGCGGCGGAACATCGGCGCCAGTTCAAGAGCGAGAATATTTCCAGCGGTGTCGAAGGTCTCGACGCGCTTTTAGGCGGTGGACTGGCCCGAGGCACGAGCAATTTGTTTACCGGTCCGCCGGGAACGGGGAAATCGACGCTGGCGCTGAAGTTCGTCGTCGCGGCGGCCAAGCGAGGCGAGAAGGTGCTCTTGTACACGTTCGATGAAAGCTTGAATGTGCTGTATCAACGCGCGCGCGGCCTGAACCTGTCGCTGGATAAGTTTCTCAAGAGTGGAACAATTCGGGCACGGCAGGTGGATCCGGCCGAGCTGTCTCCGGGCGAACTGGCGTTCGCTGTGCTAAAAGCTGTGCAAGAGGAGAACGTCCGGCTTGTTTATCTGGATAGCCTCAATGGCTATCTGCATGCGATGGGCGATGAACGATCGCTTAACCTGCAGCTACACGAGCTACTCACGTTTCTAAACCAACAGGGGGTTGTTACAATCTTGGTTTTGTCGCCGCAAGGTTTCCTCGGGCAAATGCAGGCGCCCATTGATCTCACTTATCTAGCCGACACCGTGCTAGCTCTGCGCTTCTTCGAAACGGAAGGTCGGGTTTGCAAAGCCATCGCTGCGATCAAGAAGCGAACAGGCAAACATGAGGCGACGATTCGGGAACTCAAAATCGACAAATCGGGTGTTACGGTCGGGCCACCTCTGGATAAGTTTCGCGGCGTACTCACGGGAGTGCCGTTGAGGGAGGATGCATACACCACTATCAAAACCACCAAGGTCCGCAAGAAATGAGCAAGCTGGAACGGTGCTGGTAGTAGCACCGAAGGGGCGCGACGCGGAGCTCGCTGCCGAAGCGCTCGAACGTGGGGGGATTTCCGTAGGCGTGGCCCGAGACTTGGGTGAAATTGCGCAGCATTTCACCGACGAGACTGATGCGCTGGTGATTGCAGAAGAGGCGCTGCGTCCGAGACAGTTGCCCCTGTTACTGGATAAGTTGACGCAGCAACCGCCATGGTCGGACATCCCGGTAATCATTCTTACCGCGCCCGGAGGAGGCGATCGCGCCAGTGCACAAGCGCTGGAAGTTTTTGGCCCGGCAGCAAACGTGTCGCTTTTAGAGCGACCGCTGCGCATGGTGACGATGGTAGCGGCGGTAAAAGCGTCCATCCGGGCACGACGCCGGCAGCGTCAGGTGCGCGATCTCATCGTGGAACGTGAAGCGGTGCTGGAGACGATTAGCCGCGCCAAGGTGGAGGCGGAAGAGGCGAACCGGGCGAAGGATCAGTTCCTCGCGATGTTGTCGCACGAGTTGCGGACGCCGCTGACTCCGGTGCTGATGATGGTGAGCGAACTTCAAAATGATTCCAGGCTGGCCGGCGACATACGATCGGACCTGGAAACGCTGCGCCGCAATATCGAGCTGGAAGCATTGTTGATCGATGATCTGCTGGATCTGACCCGGATCGCACACGGCAAACTGAAGTTGAATAAGGCGCCGGTTGATTTGCATGCATCCCTGGCTCACGCGCTCGCGATTTCCGCGATTGAATTAAAGGAAAAAAACATCGCGGTGACAAAGAATCTGAAGGCCAGGCGGCACCATTCGCTTGCCGATGCGGCACGGATCGAACAGGTCTTCTGGAACATCATTAAGAATGCAGTGAAATTTACGCCGGCTGGTGGAGAGCTTCGCATCAGCACACGCAACGAAGATCGCCAGGTGGTTGTCGATTTCACTGATACCGGGATCGGAATCGAGCCCGAGTTATTGCCGCGCATTTTCGATGCATTTGAACAAGGCGGTGGTGCAACCACTAGCCGACACGGTGGCCTGGGTCTCGGGCTGGCTATTTGCAAACGTGTGATCGAAATACACGGCGGTGACATTTCCGTCCAGAGCGAAGGCCCGAATCGCGGAGCCACCTTTACCGTCGGCTTGAAGGCGATTCCGGCGACGGTAGTCAAGCAGCTTCCGGTCGTTGAAAGCGTATCGACCACCCAACCCGCTGACATTCTTCTGGTGGAGGATCATGCAGATACCGCGCGGATCATGCGACGAATTCTGGAGAAGGCGGGGTATCATGTTCAGCATGCATCCGACGTTGCGAGCGCGAAGGAGTTGGCGCGGAAATTCCGGTTCGAGCTCGTCATCAGCGATGTCGGTTTGCCGGATGGCGACGGTTTGCAATTGATGCGCGATTTGCGCGAGGCTCATCAACTCGAAGGGATCGCGTTGAGCGGATTTGGGATGGATACAGACGTCGATGCCGCGCGACGCGCGGGTTTCGTTGATCATCTGACGAAACCAGTTGATCCGGATCGGTTGCGCGAGGTTATCGAGCGACGGTTGGCGAAATAACGCAAACTGAGCCCGCGGCAATCACAGACAGGAAAAGCACGTCGTCTTTGACTCCGGAAGTTACAGTTCCGTATGTTGAGGAATGAGTGATGAAATCTTGCAACCTTCGCCGAAACTGCTCTTCGAAACGATCAATGCTTATCAGCGAACGGCGGCGATTACCGCGGCAATCGAATTGGATATTTTCACATCGGTGGGAGAAAGCGGAGCAACCGCGAGAGAGACGGCGAAGCGGAGTGGCTGCTCGGAGCGCGGCACTCGGATCCTTTGCGATTCCCTGACGCTGCTCGGGTTTTTGTCCAAGAGCGGCAATCGCTATGAGTTGACGCCGGATAGCGCCATGTTTTTGAGTCGCAAATCACCCGCCTATGCCGGCGGAACAATAAAATTCCTCCGAACCGCAGAATTAACTCGAGGGTTCGACAAGTTAGCCGATGCCGTGCGCAAAGGTGGCACAGCCGATACCGAACTGGGAACCACCGCGGCCGAGCACCCTGTGTGGGTTGAATTCGCGCGCGCTATGGGTCCGATCATGATGCCGGGATCGCAGGCGCTCGCCGAAATGGTAAAGCTGGATGCGTCTCGCCCGACCAGGGTGCTTGATATCGCAGCCAGTCATGGAATGTGGGGGATTGCTTTCGCGATAAAATATCCGCGCGCTTCGCTGGTAGCGCTGGATTGGGCGCCGGTGCTGGAAGTGACCCGCGAAAACGCGCAACGGGCGGGAGTTGCCGATCGCTTCAGCACGATCGCAGGCAGCGCGTTCGAGGCTGATCTGGGATCTGACTACGATCTGGTATTGATCCCGAATTTTCTTCATCACTTCAATACCAAAGAGTGCATCCGATTTCTAAAACGCGTAAACAGCGCGTTACGGGCCGGCGGACACGTGGCGATTGCAGAGTTTGTTCCAAATCCCGATCGTGTTTCCCCTCCGGAAGCAGCCAGTTTCAGTCTTATCATGCTGGCGACAACGCCTGAAGGCGACGCTTATACCTTTGCGGAGTTCGAGAAGATGCTCGATGAGGCCGGCTTCCCGCAGGCCGAAGCTCATCCGTTGCCGCCGATTTCGACGGCGATCATCGCGCGGAAGGGATAGCGAGGTAATTTGCAGGCGGAAGCGTTCGGTTGAATGCAACCGCAGCGCATGACGCATCTTACTCCTTGAATGAGGGAAACAGCGGCCGCCTCATCCCGGGCACCCAAAGTGCAATCTCTGGCACTGCCGATCACCGGAGTTGTGCTTGCGATCGCGTTCACGACTTCGATGGATGCAACTGGTCTTTCAACTTTCAGCGCATTAGCGTTGTTGCCCCTGTTCCTCCTGTTTTGGTGGCTGAGTCATCTCTCGCGAACGCAAATCGGATTCAAGATAGGATACGCGAGCGATTACGGAATGGCCATCTTGTTCCCCGTCGCGGTGATGGGCGCGATCGCGTTGACTGGATGGCTCGCCGGCGCCGTTGACCTGACAAAAACGAACTGGTTGAAAACGGCCGCCAACCTCCGTTGATGACGGTATCACGTTTCTGGTGGCAATCGTGACGGAGGAAGGTTTTCTCCGTGGCTGGCTCTGGGGTTCGTTAGAAAAGACCCGGATAAAAATGGAGCGGGTGCTCATTTGGTCGCGCGTCGCCTTCGCGCTATGGCATATCTCGGCCGTCACTCTCGACTTCAAACCACCGGTAGCACACATTCCCGTCTATCTTTGTAATGCCGCCGTGGTCGGGGCAGTCTGGCGATTTCTCAGAGAACGGTCAGGTTCAACTGGCGTTAGCAGCTTGAGCCATGGCGTGTGGAACGGAATGGCTTAAGTGCTTTTCGGCTTCGGAACACACAGCGGGTCCCTCGGCATCCGCAATACCGCAGTGTTCGGACCCGAGAACGGTCTGCTCGGTCTGGGTTTAAACCTGGTCTTTGTCGGTTTGCTCTGGCTCTTGTGGCAGAAGCGAGGCGAAAACTGATCCATCTGCGTTTTCCATTAGGGTAATCCGAGGTTTTGGTTTACCAGGTGCGGCGCAGCGGATGAGCTTCAGTGTTGAAGGTTATGTGGTCGAAATCGACCGCCTGCGGGGTTGCAAATAAGAGGTAAAAATACTTAAAAGTTTCAGCGAAGAGGAAGCTTTCCATTTCGTCGCGTTTCTCTTTTGTGATCACATTCTGAAGCGCGGCGTAGCCGTTATCGGTCCGGCAATATTTCACGAAATCATTGAAGATGGTTGCGCCCATCTGTCGATATTCGCGACTGCCGGTGTAATGATGGAGGTAATAGGTGGACTCGATGACCTCGGGACGCAGGTGATAGGTGACCGCGGTAGCGCGCATCAAGCGGTAATCCAGTTCTTCGGGTTCAATATCGTGAAGGTTCCACATTGCAAATGAAGAACGCTGGAGACGGCGGGCGCGATCAATGTCGCCTGAGAGGGCGAGCAACGCCGGAAAGAAGGCATCGAGGGCGCCGTAGATAGTGGAAGTGCGCTGACCAGTATTCATCTCGGCGTGGCCGTACCAAAGCTGGCCGCGAAATTCGTCGGCGAGATATTTCTGGACGGCGGGAATGCTGGCGTTCCACATGTCGAGGCAATCGCGGTCGCCGAACAAGCGCCAGCATTTCCAGAGGTATTCATAGTAAGAATCGATACCGCCGCTAATGTGGCTGTCGGGATCCGACCAAATGCCGGTCTCGACGTTGACGCTGGTGCCGACGAGGCCAAGAGGCGAGCGACGTTTGAAGGTTTCAACGAGGGCGCGTTTGGCTTTGTCGTAGAAGACGGGGTTGCCCGCGAGTTTACTGAGGGTCCCAAACTCGAGCAGGAGTGTGCCGGTCTCGGCGGGATTTGTTTTTGGATCGCGCACCTGGCCGGTGTGGAGATTCACATAGACATACGGGAGACCGGTGGGTGAATCGAACGCGGGGAGCAGCCGGTGGCCGAGGTCTTCGGCGAGCGCGAGAAGGCGCTGGTCGCCGGTGAGTTGATAACTGGAGAGAAGTCCACCGAGGAGACGGATCGTGATCTCGAAATTCTTGACGTAGATATCGCGGTCAAATGAGAGCTCGCTTTTTATCAAAGCGCGGGCGCGATCGGCTTCGGCATGGAGATGCATGATTATCAAGGTGTCGAGCGCATCGACCGGCGTCATGAGAAGCG
>JBKPQI010000288.1:0-12530 GCA_046733975.1 Verrucomicrobiota bacterium | reverse complement strand
CCCTCAAGCCGGGTCATCCCGAGCCCGTGCAGACAACCCCAGCCCGGCTGGGACCGCTCCTCGGAATGACAGAGCGCACCAGCTGTTTACAAGTACCCTGATCTGCGGATATTCCCCGCTCCCAAAATGAACATTCTCATCAACGTTGTCCTCGCGATCGACATGCTGGTCGCCCTTTTGATGACCCTGGTGATCCTGATGCAACGGCCGAAGAGCGAAGGTCTCGGCGCTGCTTTTGGCGGAGGGGTGACGGAGAATATTTTCGGTGCCCAAACCACCAATGTTCTGGTGAAATTCACCGGTTGGCTCGCGGGGATCTTCTTCGTCCTGACCTTTTTGCTAAGCGTGCTTTATGCTCAACAAGGTTCCAGCGACAGCGCCTTGCATAAGCAGTTGATGGGAATGCCAGCTCCCGCGCCGGCCGCGACTGCCTCGCCTGCGGCGGCTGCAGGTTCGCCCGCGGCAAGTACTGCCCCAAGCGCGAGCGCTGGTCCTGCCGCGCCGAACGTTTCTCCGGCTGCGCCAAATGCGACGGCCAGTCCTGCGGCCGCGAATGTCTCTCCGGCTGCTCCAGTAAAGGCGTTGGATGTCGCACCAGAAGCGACCATGGCGCCACCTCCTCCCGCGGCGCCTACTGCCTCGCCGTAGAACGCGACTCGCCGGCCTCGCGCGGACGAGCAGCATCAAGGAGCCGTTGTCTCTGACTACCGATTGCCAAAACCGTCCGGCAGCCGCCGGACCGCTCTCTACTTTGTGGCGAATCGGTGCATCGGCGATAATGGCGCGACCCGCTTGAGAACTGAGGCGCCGTCCGCGACCGCCGCTTAACCGAGTTGGCAGTCAGACATAGCCGTTTCTTGAAGCGACGTGCGCTACGAAGTTTTCGCGAACTTGGGCGGGAACAGCCAAAGCAGCGTACCGGAAGTGCAGCTCCGGTTGACTTCCAGTAGTGCAACACCGGCCTTGGAGATTTTGATTTTGCCGCCGGTCAATTCCCCGATCACTTCAGAGAATTCGGGTTCGTGACCGACTACCATGATGCACTCAGGCCTGGCATTTCCGATAATGCGCCGCAGGCGTTCGATGTTGAAACCGTGCGCGAGGTCGGCCTCGACTTGCAATTGAACCCCAACACGCTTGGCAAAGATCTCGGCCGTTTGCGAGGCGCGCGGGAGCGGGCTGGTCAAAACGACACCAGGAACAAGTTTCAGCCGCTCGAGAAATTTCGCGACGCGTTTCATTTCCTTCCGGCCACGTTCCGTTAGCGGGCGTTCGTCATCCGGCTTGTTCCAGTTTGGCCAGTCGGCTTCGCCGTGACGGAGAAAACAAAGTTTCATGGTGCTCGTGGAAAAAATTGTAGGGCGGGCGTTCCCGCGTGCCGTCTCGAATCACCGGCGGCCAGGAATGGCTGCCCTACAACGTTGTTGTAACGGTTCGTTGTCACAGGATTGTCCACCGTGGGCGGCGCGTTCGTGGGTTGTTCTGCCAGATTCGTTGGCCGCCCAGATAAGCGTTGCGATTATGGCCCAGTTCCACCCCGGGCGGCAGATGCTCGAGCAACTTGGCGTTGCCGCCGCCAAGCACGAGGTAATCGACTACGAAAGCCCGTTGCAAATGAACAAGAATTCGGTCGACCTCTTCTTCCCAGGTTTTTCGGCCGATTTGTTTGAAGCCGGCTTTGCCGACACGGTCTTCGATTGTCCCATCACTTAAATAAGGCAGCTCACTCAGCTCCAATGGGAGTAAGGTTCCCTTCCAGACCAGCGCCGACCCGAACCCGGTGCCGAGTCCAACGAAAAGCATACGCCCGCCGCGATAACTCCCGAGTGCCTGCATGGCGGCGTCGTTAACTAATCGTACCGGTTTGCCGAAGGCTTTTTCAAAATTAAATCGAGTCCAACCTTTCCCGAGATTCTTGGGATCGGTCAGGATGCGTCCGTTCCGGACAGGTGCGGGAAAACCGATGGAGACGACATCAAATTTCCAATCATCAAGATTGCCCTGAAGAATGGCGCGGAGCTGACGGGGCGTCAGATCATCGCCGGAAGCGAATTTGCGCCGCTCCTCGCGGGATATCATGGCTTTGATGTTGGTACCGCCGATATCGACGACGAGAACCTTCTTCATGCGCGCTCGCGTTGGTCGCGCTTGGCCTTGATTGGAATCAAGTTCACGGTGCTCTTGGCCTGCAACTCCGCTGCTGCTTTGCGCGTCTGTCGCGAACGCTCGCGGAAATGAAGTTGTGCCTGGGAACGCGCCGCGCCTTCAGCGGGACGCAAACGAATGTAGCTTCCGTCGGGCTGTAGTTCGCGCGCTTTTACCTGGTCGTTGAGCAGGCTCGGTAAAATATCGTTCACCATTTCATCGCGCAGTTCGGGCGCGTCAATCGGAAACGCGATCTCCACCCGACGATAGAAATTGCGCGGCATCCAATCCGCGCTGGAAAGGTAAATATCGGGCTGGCCTGCGTTTTCAAAATAGTAAACGCGGCTGTGTTCCAAAAATCGCCCGACGATGCTGATGACGCGAATGTTTTCGCTCAGTGCCGGCACCTGCGGTCGCAAACAGCATATACCGCGAACGATGAGATCGATCTTCACGCCTGCGCAGGAGGCTTCGTAGAGTTTTTCGATAATGTCTTCGTCCACGAGCGAATTCAATTTGGCGATGATGCGGGCCGGTTTGCCGGCGCGAGCGTGATCGCGTTCGCGCCTGATTAGTTTGAGGAGGCGCTCGGCCAGATCGAACGGCGCAACCATTAATTTTTTCAAGCCGGGATAACCAGCGAGGCCGGTGAGTGTGTTAAAAACAATCGCGACCTCTTCGGTTAATTCGGCGGCGGAAGTGAGCAGGCTGAAGTCGGTGTAAATGCGCGCAGTGCGATGATGGTAATTCCCGGTGCCGAGATGGACATATTGCCGGAGGCGATCGGAGTCGCGCCTGACCACGAGCAACGCCTTGCAGTGCGTCTTAAGTCCGACTACGCCATAGACAACGTGGGCGCCGGCTTCTTCGAGTTGTCGGGCCCAGCGAATATTGGCCGCTTCATCGAAGCGCGCGCGCAATTCTACCAATGCGGTGACCTGCTTGCCATTATTTGCCGCTTCGATCAGTGCTTCGACGATGGGCGAATCACCGCTGGTGCGATAAAGCGTGATTTTAAGTGCGAGCACCTGCGGATCGGTCGCTGCGCTCTCGATAAACCGAACAATGGAATCGAAACTCTCGTAGGGATGATGGAGTAAAATGTCCTGCTTGCGCAGGACTTCGAAAATGTCGGCTTGCGGCGGGAGCGCTGGATCGGTTGATGGCTGGAATGGCCGATCTTTCAGTTTTGCGAATGCATCATTCGTGACCAGCGGCAGCAGATGGGTCATCGAGAGCGGCCCGTTGAGTTTGTAGAGATCCGCCTCCTGCAAATCGAAAAAGGCGAGGAGCAAATCCTTGAAATCCGGCGGACAATCCGGTTCCACTTCCAGGCGAACAGCCTTACCGCGGCTGGATCGTCGCAGTTCCTGCTCAATCGTGCGCAACAAATTTTCCGCTTCTTCGTCGTCGATATACAAGTCGCTGTTGCGGGTGACGCGGAAGGCGTGAACGCCGTCGAGAATCAAGCCGGGAAAAAGTTCAGCGATGTAATGTTTGATCAGCGCGGCGAGATAAATGTAATCCCAGGGCTCATCAGCGCCCTTGCCGCGCGGCATCAAAATGAGGCGCGGGACCACGCGCGGGACTTGCACAATGGCGAGGAGGCTTTCGCCATCTTCATGCGCCCGGGCGCGGACCAACAAATTGTGACTCTTATTCAGAAGTTGGGGGAAGGGATGGCTGGCGTCGACTGCCAGCGGTGTGAGCATCGGAAAAACTTCCTCTCGGAAATAACGTTTCGTCCAGGCTGCACGCCTCCCGGTCAGCTGGGCCACATCATGCAGACGAATGCCGTTTTTCGCCAGGGCCGGCACCAATTCCTTATTCCAAAATTCGTACTGGGTAGCGACGAGTCCATGCACTAGTCGCTGACTGGCGTTAAACGTTTCCGTGGGCGACATGCCGTCGGCTCCGATCTCGCTCGTCTCGCTTTGGATCTGTTGTTTGATGCCGGCGACGCGGATCTCGAAAAACTCGTCGAGGTTGTTGCTGAAGATCGTCATGAACTTGACCCGCTCCATTAATGGCTGCGTCGGATCCTGCGCTTCCTCGAGCACGCGCCGATTAAATTCGAGCCAGCTCAGCTCGCGATTAATAAAGTTTGCTGGCGCGGAAAAATCGCGTTCCGGTTGGATCGCATCTGGTAGAAGCGCGAGTTCTTCCGTGGTCGTGACCGCAGCGGCAGCAGAAGTTTGCATGGAGAGCTTCTATTCAGCTACGCCCCGCAGCGATTTTCGCAAGGCTTGCCATTACCGAGCTGGTATAACTCGTGATCCCGACCGAAGTCGACGGGTCTCCGTTGCGAAGGCCGTACGGTAAGTTCGACCGGATCCCTCGATTTCGCTCGGCATGACCAACGAACGGGCACTTGTGCGTGTCCTGGACGCGCGGAAGCGCCTCGCTCCGTCAAAACGGCATTACGCTACAGGCGTCGGCACGCCTTCGGCTTTCGGGCCTGCCTTTTCATTCAAAGCGTCAGTGAATTCCTGGAGGCTGGACACGATCTGAGGCGCTTTCGTCAAAACCGTTGAGGCCAGCTTTTCGGCGTAGTCCGCCCGACGTTGCGACATCTCAGAGAGCGCCATCATCACGGCCAGGGCGTTATTTACCGAATGCTTGATCTCGCTGTACTTGGCCTGGAGCTCTTTTAGCTCCTGGTGAGATATGGTCTTTTCACTCATAGCGCTTCGATTTTGGTAGAGAAAAGCAAGCCTTGTGCTTGACTTACAGGTTCGACACCCGTCGTCCGAATGCCTGCGCAAGTTATCAAGATCGTTGGGGCACGCCAGCACAATCTCAAGAATCTAAATGTGGAGATTCCGCGAGAGAGACTGGTCGTTGTCACCGGCTTAAGCGGCTCGGGGAAGTCCTCCCTCGCCTTCGATACGCTCTATGCGGAGGGGCAACGTCGTTATGTCGAGAGCCTCTCGGCCTACGCACGACAATTTCTCGACAAGATGGAAAAACCCGACGTTGACTTCATCGAGGGATTGTCGCCTGCGATTGCGATCGAACAGCGTAGCTCCGGAGCAAATCCACGATCGACAATTGCCACAACAACAGAGATTTATGATTATCTCAGAGTTTTATTTTCCGCCGTCGGGCAACCGCACGATCCGGCCACCGGCAAGCCCCTCGTCCGCCAGACGCCCCAGCAAATTGTCGATCAAATTTTGGCCTATCCTCCGGACACAAAAATTGTCGTGCTCGCCCCGATCGTGGCGAATGAGACGGGCGAGTTTCGTGATGTGATCGAGAAATTACGCCGCGAAGGGTTCGTCCGCGCTCGCATTGACGGCGAAATTGTGGAGCTGGGCCGACCGGAACCGATTCGACTGAAGAAAACCCAGGCGCACACTATCGAAGCCGTGGTAGATCGGCTGATTATCCGGGACGGCGTGCGGGTGCGGCTGGCCGATTCCATCGAGACCGCGCTAAAATGGGGAGGGAATCGGGTCGTCGTGCTTCGCCAACAAACGGCAACTGCAGGGCAGGCGGATCGGCTGCCTGCGACCGAATCGGCAAGTGATGCGCTTGCCCTACAATCAGAGTGGGCGACCAATCGCTACTCCACTGACTACGGCGACGCCGAAAGCGGCTTCACGCTCGGTGAGCTGACGCCAAAGCATTTTTCTTTCAACAGTCACTTCGGTGCTTGTCCAGCATGTCACGGGTTGGGCACTCAACTGGTGGTTGATCCGGAGCTGATGATTTCTGAGCCGGAGAAATCAATCGCCGAAGGAGCAATTATTCCATGGCGTCGCGGCCCAAAGCGGATGCAGGCCTATTACAAAAAACTGCAGGGTGCGCTGGTGAAGCATTTTCGTGTCGATGAAGAAGCGCCTTTCGCCGATTTGCCGGATCATTTTAAAACCGCGCTTTACTTCGGGACGGGCGAGACGCCGATCGAAATCAAGGTTGGTAGTAATGGCGAAAGGGTGAACAAACCGTTTGAAGGTTTGGTGCCGCAGATGCAGCGGCTTTACGAAGAAACGGAGAGCGAATTTACGCGCAATCGCATTCGGTCGTTCATGACGCGAGAGCCATGCAAGGTTTGCCGCGGCGCACGGCTGCGTCCGGAAATTTTGGCGGTGACGATTTCCTCGTCTTTGTCGGATGACGGGGGAAAAGAGCTCAACATTCACCAGTTCACCCAGCTCACAGTTGAAGCGGCGGAGAAATTCATCTCGCAGATCGTTCTTTCAACGCAACAGAGGGAGATCGCTGCGGAAGTGGTGCGGGAGATCCAGTCGCGCCTGCAATTTTTGCTCGAGGTCGGGCTTGGCTATCTCACTCTCGATCGCGAGAGCGGCACCCTCAGTGGCGGAGAAGCGCAGCGCATTCGTCTTGCCACTCAAATCGGTTCCGGCCTCGCTGGCGTTCTATATGTTCTCGACGAACCGAGCATTGGGCTGCATCAGCGCGACAATATCCGGCTCCTCGGCACGCTGAACCGATTACGCGACTTGGGAAATTCCGTCATCGTGGTCGAGCATGATGAGGAAACGATTCGCGCAGCCGATCAAATCATTGATCTGGGGCCTGGCGCCGGCCCGCGCGGTGGGGAGGTCGTTGCACAGGGGAGGCTGGACGAAATTCTGAAGGCAAAAAATTCGGTCACGGCAGATTACCTTTCCGGCCGCGCCCGCATCGCGGTGCCAAAACATCGGGTTGCGCCCCGATCAGGTGCCGACGGCGGTCAGAGATCACCGCTACAGGAAGGCTGGCTAACGATTCTTGGGGCAAGCGGGAATAATCTTAAAAACGTCAACGCTTCATTCCCGCTTGGGTGTTTCATTTGTGTAACGGGCGTGTCCGGGAGTGGCAAGTCCACGTTGGTCGACGATATTTTGCGGCGCGCTTTGTTTCGCCATTTCTACAACGCCAAGGAAAAACCGGGAGCGTTTCGCGGTTGGCGCGGGGTCGATCAAATCGACAAGGCGATTGTCATCGACCAAAGCGCGATTGGGCGAACGCCGCGATCCAATCCGATCACCTACAGCGGCGCATTTACCCCGATCCGTGAGCTCTTCGCGCAACTTCCGGCTGCGCGCGTACGTGGCTACGATGCCGGACGTTTCAGTTTCAATGTCAAAGGCGGGCGCTGTGAGAATTGCGAAGGCGGCGGTCTGATCAAGATCGAGATGCACTTCTTGCCCGACGTATATGTCGAATGTGAAGTCTGTCACGGGCAGCGCTACAATCGCGAAACGCTGGAGATCACCTACAAGGGAAAGAACATCGCCGATGTGCTCAATCTGACGGTCGACGAAGCGGCGCGTTTCTTCCGAAATGTTCCGAGCATTTCCGACAAATTGAACGCCATGCTCGATGTCGGGCTCGGTTATTTGCGCCTCGGTCAGGCGGCGACGACTCTTTCGGGCGGCGAAGCGCAGCGCGTAAAACTCGCGACTGAGCTGGCCAAAAAAGCGACCGGGCGGACATTTTATATCCTGGATGAACCAACGAGTGGTTTGCATTTCGCGGATATCGAAAATTTATTGCGCGTGCTGATGAAGCTGCGTGACGCAGGGAATACACTGGTGGTGATCGAGCACAATCTCGAGGTTATAAAAAGCGCCGATTGGTTGATTGATCTCGGACCGGAAGGTGGGGAGCGCGGCGGCCAAATCGTTGCCGCGGGTCCGCCGGAGAAACTTGCGCGGGTTACCGGCAGTCATACCGGACAGTTCCTCCGGCCGTTGTTGCAATGAACTGCGACTTACTTGATCGATGCGGCCGAGACGGCCGCCGCTACAGAAGAATTTTTTTTGGGATCCTGGCTCTTTGTATCGGAGCAATGGTCTTAACGGGCGCGCCGTTGCCCGACCGCGGCAACGAAATCGCAGAAGCGGCGCGGCCAATTGATGAAGGGGTGCCGGAAGTGGCGGTCTATCAACTTCAGAAGCTCGCCGGCGGACTAAGCCCAGCAGACACAATCAGGCTCAACGAGAGACTGGCGGAAGCCCTGATCGCGGCACAGCGAGGGAGTGAGGCGCTTCGTGTCCTGGAACAACCAGGTTTGCGTGACTCCGTGAGCGGGAAATTTCTGCGCGCCCAAGCATTGGCGGCGTTGAATCGGTACGACGAAGCGCTGCCATTGTATCGCGAGGTCGCTCAAAGTAACGATGCGCAACGCGCTGCCGCTATCATCGGCGCGGCCGAAATGCTGCGCGTGCTCGGCCGAATCGACGAGGCAATCAACGCGTATCATGCGCTTGAGAATGATGCGCGCTTCGGTGTGTCCGCGCGTTTGCGGGAGGCGGAATTGTTGATCGCCAAACAGGAGTCGGGCATGGCGCGCCGGCTTCTCGATGCCACCCAGGCGAAAATCCTCAGCGATCGACGACAAAAGCGCCTCTTGCATGCACGGCTGGAGTTACTCAGTCAAAGACCGGAACGCGCGGCCGGATTGCTCGAGTCTCTCGTGAAAAAGCCGCAAGGTGAATCACGCGAAACCGTGATCGCGGCGCTCTTTGCCATGGCCGATGCTCATCTGCAGATGAACACGCCGGAATCGGGCGATGATTATCTGGAGGACTTTATCGAACGCCACCCGAATGATCCGTCGCTGCCGCAGGTCTTCGCCAAGTTGGACCAGGTCTATCGGGCGGAGCGGAAGGCCCCGCGCAACGAGCTGGAAAAATGGGCCCGAGATCCCACGCAGCCGAGACGCGGTTTTGCCCGTTGGTATCTCGCGCAGATCGATCTGCGTGCAGGCCGTCGCGAAGAAGCGCTACGACATTTCGAACAAATCCGGAGTGCAACACCAGTGTCTGCGGCCCTTGCTCCCGCGCTTCTGCAATATGGGCGGCTCCAAATCGAGAGCGGAAAGATCGCTGACGCGCTCGCCATTCTCGATACAGCCGAAAAGACGAATCCTTCGCCGCAGGTGCGCGAGCAGATCGAATTCGAATCAGGCCGCGCCATGTATGCGGCATCGAAATTTCAGAATGCAGCGGACCGTTTTGAGGCTTTAGCGAACGAGCGCTCCGCCATTGCACCGATCGCCCTGGTGAACGCTTCACTGGCGTCGCTCCGCGTGGAGAATAGAACGAAAACCGAACGCGATAAGGCAGAGCTGATCAACCGCGGTCGGTCCGACGATGCAGCGGAGATCGCACTGGAACAGGCGCTGGCCGCCGCTCAACGCGGCCAAAAAGATGCGGCCGCATTGCTCCGGGATTTTATCCGCCGCGCTCCTGATCATCCGCGCGTATCTGAAGCGCAGGTCGCATTAGCAGAGATTGCCTACCACGCCACGCCGCCTCGATTGGATGAAGCCGAAAAAGATTTGGCGGCGGCCCGCGCGGGGCATCCTACAGAATCCGCCATCGAACATGCCGACTATCTTGCTACCTGGCTGGGGGACGCACGCGGAGCAGACAGCGATCGTGTCATCGCCTCGGCTCGTGATTTTCTGCGGACGCATTCTCATTCCCCGCTGGCCGCGGAAGTGCGCTTGAAACTGGCCGAAACACATTTTCGTCGACAGGATTTCGCCAGCGCGCAAACGGAATTCGAGACATTGGCGCAGGACAACGCAAAATCGCCGCTGACCGAGCAGGCTCTCTTCCTCGCCGCACAATCGGCGATGGCGAGCATGGCAAACCACTCTCTCGATCATGCGCTGGAATTACTGACGCAGGTCGTGGCCATGAACGGCGATTTCAGGTGGGCCGCGCGCAACGAGCAAGCTGCGATCGAACGGCGATTAGGGAAATGGCAGGATGCTCAGGCGCTGTATGACGAAGTTTTGAAAGGCGACGCGCGCGGCATGGAAAAACGCGAAGCGTTGTGCGGGAAAGCCGACATTTTTTTCGAGCAGGCCAATACCGACACGACAAATCTGCAGCGCGCGGTTGGACTTTATGATCAACTTGCAAACGAAGCGGCGAACCAGCCGCATTGGCGCAATCAGGCACTCTTCAAAAAGGGTGTTTGCCTGGAAAAAGGCTCCGACCGCGAAGGTGCGCTCGCGACCTTTTACCGCATTCTCGAGTTCAATCCTTCGCCGGACAAACCGCCAGAATTTTTCTGGTTTTACAAGGCTGGATTCAATGCGGCGCGTTTGCTGGAGGAACAGGAAAAATGGGAGGCGGCGGCTGTGATCTACGACAAACTCGCAGCGGCAAACGGGCCGCGCAGCGAAGAAGCGAATGCCCGGCTGGGGCAACTCCGGCTGGAACATTTTCTGTGGCAGTAATAGCAGAAACATTGGCAGTTTTTGTTAGTTGTGTTTCACCGACAACTGCCGCATAATTTGGCATATGAAAACATGGTTCAGGCAGTCCCGCCTGGCCGGTTGGATGGGGCGATGCGGCGTCGCGTTAATCGCGCTGGCGTTTTGCGCATCGGCCTTTGCTGATCCGAGTAAGAATGTAGTGGCGACGCCGAAATCGTCGGCGACGAAAGCGCAAACTGACGCGCAAAGACTCGCCTTCAAGAAGCAGCTCTACATTTTTATCTCGAGTTCGGGCATTCCCCAGCCAATTGACCGTGTGGCTGCTCCAATCCCAACCACGGTGGTCCCGATGTTTATCGCCGGGAATCGCCCTGGCGAATAAACGGCAGAATTAATTTGCCGCAGTTAGTGCGCTCACGCCGAGTGCGGGCTGGGTGGCGTATTTTTTCGCCACTTCATCAAAGCCCGCACGCGGCTGCCGGTCTTTTCAATTGGGTGGCCCCGTCCCTTTTCCAGCAGAGCGCGATAACGCCGGCGTGAGGAATTCATTTCCCGAATGAATTCGCGCGCGAATTTCTCACTTCGGATATTCTTCAGGGCGGCAAGCATGTTCTGGCTGACCTGCTTGTTCACGATCTTCGGCCCAACGGTGAGATCGCCCCACTTTGCCGTATCGGAGATTAAATCGCGCATCCCGGCAATTCCGACCTCGTGGATCATGTCGACAATAAACTTCAGTTCGTGCAGACATTCGAAGTAGGCCAGCTCCGGTGCATAACCGGCCCGCACCAGCGTTTCGAAGGCGACGAGAATCAGCGCGGTGGTTCCACCGCATAAGACCGCCTGCTCGCCAAAGAGATCGGTTTCGGTTTCTTCGCGAAAAGTCGTTTCAATGACTCCAGCCCGCGCGCAGCCGATTGCTTTAGCCCAGGCGAATGCAATCGCTCGCGCTTCTCCGGTAAAGTCCTGTTCCACTGCGAGCAAAGCGGGCACGCCGCGGCCCGCTACGAATTCCCGGCGAACCATTTGGCCGAGACCTTTCGGAGCCACCATCACGACGTTCACATTTGGCGGTGGGGCTACCGTTTTATAAACGACAGTGAATCCGTGAGCGAAGAGAAGCGTCTGCCCGGCACGCAAGTGCGGCACAATTTGCCTCCTGAAAACACCGGGCATCGTCGTGTCCGGCAAAGCCAGGAAAATGATATCAGCGCGCTCGACCACCTTCGGCAATTCCAAAACCGGAAGCCGTTGAGTACGCGCGAGTCTCCGGCTTTTACTATTTCGCCGCAAGCCGACGAGGACTTCGAATCCACTGTCGCGAAGATTCAGTGCGTGTGCGTGACCTTGGGAGCCAAAGCCGATGACGCCGCAGACTTTTCCACGAAGCGCATCGAGTCTGATCTGTTTATCACGATGGATACGTACCGGCATTGCCGGACAGAGTGGCTGATGCTGGCACCCGCGCCAATTGAATTTAATTAACGGCCAGCCGCTGCGAAGCTGCCATTGCTTGCAACCTCGCCACTTTATCGCGCGCTTTTTGCGCTTCGTCCGTGCGCCCCAATTTATCCAGCACCTCAGCCAGCATAAGGTATTGTCGCGGCTCGTATGGCTCGCGCGCGACGGCGCGACGTTGTGCCGCCAGCGCATCATCGAACTGGCCTCCGCGCAACAAAATTTGCGCGAGTAAATCCAGGGCTTCGACATCATGGACATCGAGTGTCGCGGCGGAACGGAGGGCGCGGGTGGCTTGAGCAACGTCGTTGCTTTCAGCATAGAGCCGGCCTTCCGCCAGCCAGGCGGCATGGTGCCACCAATTTTGCCGAACATAATTGTCGACAAGCTGGAGCGCTGGAACTGGTCCCTGTGTTCGCCGGAGCAGTTCCGATTCAAGGCTGATGAGTTCCCACACTTCAGGATAATCCGTCCGCGCCTTCTCGAGCACTGCGATTGCTCCCGCATCGTCGTGGGCCGCTGAGCGCATATGCGCAACGTTAAACGCCGCGATCCAGGTGCGAGGGTACTGGCCTTTCGCTTCGTTCGCCCGCTCGGCGCTGCGCGCAAATATCAACTCGCTTTCAGCGATTTTTCCTTCATGTGCCAGAACGCTGGCGAGATTGTTGCGCGCGATCGGATAATCGGGAGTGAGTTCGATGACGCGGCGAAGGATTTTTTCAGCTGCGGCATACTCGCC
>JBKPQI010000287.1:0-17615 GCA_046733975.1 Verrucomicrobiota bacterium | reverse complement strand
CGATGCGCTTTCGGTGCTTTGCCATTTCGCCAATGGGGCGGAGGGCGTGCTTGAGTTCAGCGGCATTCACGCGCACGCCACTGGCGATAAGCTGGAAGTTTATGGCTCTGCTGGAACACTCGTTTACGATTTCACCGCCGATGTAATCAAAGCTGGTCGGATGGGGGACGGTTCGCTGGAAGAAGTGAAAGTCCCGAAAGAACTGGCTCGGGAATGGAACGTCGAAAACGATTTCCTTGATGCGGTGAAAGGAGGCGGGAGTGATCGTCCCTACCCGACCTTCGAGGATGGTTTGCGCTACATGAAAGTCGTCCAAGCGGTGGCCGATTCGCGCGCTGGTAACGAATGGATCACGATTACGTGATCGATTTTTAAGAGACGTAACCGCAGGACAAACGCTGTAGTGTGCGTTGCCTCAGCGCATGGATTTGTGAAAATCCGCTGAGCGCAGCGCAGGCTGCAGCAACGTTCTGCCATTGTCATCGCGACCGAAGCGGAGCAATCTCTAGCCATTTCAGATTAGAGATGCCTCGACGTCCCTCGACATGACAGGAAATGAGAGCGCGCCAATGGTTCTTTGTGATTTCCAGCGTAATCGCTGGCTGGTAGCATTCCTTAGTTCACTTCTTGGCTTCTTTCTCAGCACTCAGATTGCGCAAGCGGGGCTCGAAGAATATTCGACGCTGATCGTTGCTGATCCACCAGACGCGAAACAAAGGCCTGGAACCGTGCGCGTGACCTACCTGGGCGTAAATGGCTATCAGTTCGAAGCAAACGGGCATGCCTTGCTGGTCGATCCTTACTTCACTAGAGTCGGATTAACCTCCATTGTATTTCAACAACGACTCGAACCTAACGATACGCGGATTGAGTTTGGATTGCAACGTGTCAGGGGCGCCCGTCGATGCAGTGCTCGTGACCCATGCACACTTCGATCATTTGCTCGATGTGCCTGAAATCGCCAAACGAGCCCAGGCGCGGCTGGTCACCGGAGTGACAGCGGCAAATCTCGCGATGTCGTGTGGCCTCCCTATCCATCAATGTCTCGTCGTTCAGCCGGGTGCTACCCGGATCATCGGACCGTGGCGGATTCGGGTTCTGCCCTCAGCACACGATCGCATTCTCGGTTGCCTGCCATTCCCCGGGACGAAAACTCAACCGTCCAGGTGTCCGACACGAGCGGCCGAGTGGTGCTTGGGCGAACCACTCGCATTTTTGATCGAAGTCAACGGCAGGCGCATTTACATCGACTCCGGAGGAACCCTTGAGGTTTTGCCGGACGCGCAAATCGCTCCCGTCGATCTCGCTGTTCTTGGCGTGGCGCTGCCCGATAGCCGAAAGCGGCTTCCCGCCGCGATAGCGCGTCTCGGAGCGAAATATTTTCTGCCAAGCCATCAGGATGATTTCTTTTCCCCGGCCGAACGCGGATATGTTTTCGGAAAATTGACTGATTTCCCCGGGATTCTGCGTCAATTCCAGCGGCTCGAAATCCACTCGCATCTCGTTTTGCTCGATTATTTTCGGCCGTGGACAATTCCGTGACAGCAGAGCTTTCGACGTGCGCGCGTCGGTACGGCATTCTCCTCACTGCGCTAGCACCAGTCATCCCGCAAATCCTCGGAAGCGCGTTCAACATTTGTTACAACACCATCGTCGTCGCGCCATTGCTGGTGACGGAGCAATTACAACATCGCTTTGCCGCTACTGTGATTTTTTATAACGCGATCGTTTATCCTGTCGCGATCGGGATATGGACCTATTTGATTCTCTCGCTTCGTCCGCCTTTTCGCGCATTGACTGCAGGCAGAACGGTTCCGCCCGGAGAACTTGATCGGGCACAGCGCCGCGTCGTACATCTGCCCTGGATCGCTTTCGTCATTTCCAGTGTCGCGTGGCTCGGCTGCATTCCCGTTTTCCTCGTGGCTCTAACCACAACTGGAAGTGCCGTCGGCTCACAACTGCTCTGGCATTTGCCAATTTCATTTCTGGTTTCTGCTTTCATCGCGGTCACCCAGACATTTTTCCTGGTTGAACTGGCGAGTCAGTGGGCGCTCTTTCTACCTTTTTTTCGCCATACCCGGCCAGACCGGCTACAGGGAATTCATCCCCCCTCCTTACGAACTCGCGGATTGATGTGGGCAATTTCAGCGGGCTTTTGCCCAATCGGTGCATTGCTTCTGCTGATGTTCGCTCCGCATTCACCCAGCTCGAACCCCCAATGGTTCGCCGTCTTCGTCGGTACCGTTGGCATTGCTTTCGGTCTTTGTTCGGCCATTCTGATTACGCGGCTGGTTGCGAAACCAGTCGATGAACTGCGCGCTGCCTTTCACGCGGTCGGCGAAGGTCAGTTGAATGTGCAAATTCCGCTGCGTCGCGCCGACGAATTTGGCGCGCTCGTCGCGGATTTTAATCACATGGTAATCGAACTGCGGGAGAAGGAACGGTTACGGCGCGCGTTCGGTCTTCACGTGGGTGAAAAAGTTGCCCAACAAATTCTGGCGCGCGATCCAGCACTCGGCGGCACTGAACAATTGGTTACTCTTCTGTTTCTCGATTTGCGCGGATTCACCGCCCGCGTGGCTCAGGCCGAACCTAAAGTGATCGTCAATTTTCTAAATCGCTTTTTGCAAGTGATGGTCGAAATCGTAGAAGTCGAACACGGCGGCATGCTAAACAAATTTCTGGGCGACGGGTTCATGGCAGTTTTCGGGGCCGGCTCGACTTCCACTTCTCACGCTGATGATGCCGTTGCTGCCGCGTGCTCGATGTTGCGTCGTCTGGAGACCTTGAATGCCGATTTGGTCCGCGCCAATGACGCCCCATTGGAAATGGGAATTGGAATCAATACCGGGCGTGCAATCATCGGCAGCATTGGCTCGCGCGAACGGATGGAGTTCACGGTCATTGGAAATACAGTCAACGTCGCGGCGCGAATCGAAGGATTGAACAAAACGCTTGATACTTCATTGCTACTGAGCAAAGCGACCAAAGATCATCTCACCCGACCCATTAATTTGCGGGCGTTGCCATCGCAACAGGTCAAGGGAGTCGACGTTCCCGTGGAAATTTTCACCTTGGAAGTCAGGCTAGGACCCTGACTTCCGACGTAAAGCGGCGCGGATCGCGAAAAGGGCGCCTACTATCCAAACGATTGCCGATCCGACTGCGATTGTTCCGCCATAGATGAGCCAATTCGGCCGGTAAAACAGACTGAGACGGCCGTGCGTTCCTGCGGGAACCTCGACCAGTGGCATGAGGTTGCGCTCCGAGAAAACCGCCAGCTTGCGCGCATCGATCTGCGCATGATATCCCGGAAAGAAGGGACGCGAGAACGCGATTAATGCCGGACGTTCTCCATGGGGAACTTCAACAGACGCGCTCACGCCATTTCGTTGCACGGCGATTCCAGCGATCGTCGCGATGGAATTTTTGCCGAAGAAATTCACGGATCGGACCATGGGAATAGGTTCACCACGGCGATGAAACACGCGGCCCTCATCGTTTTCAGTTACTAACTGCCACTCGCTCGCCGGCTGGGGAGTAAATCCAAATTCCTTCGCTACGATAATTGCATCAATGCCGATACGCGCAAACAGGCCGTCCGCATCTGCCTGGTGTGACAAAAGCCATTCTGCCAAATGGGGATCGACTTCGCCGTGAATGGCGCTGGCAAACTCGCGGGCAACGCCGGCAGGACGGATCGGGCTGTAGCCGTTAACGAAACGCAGACCAGCCCACATCGCAGTACTTCCAGGCCGGACCGTCTTTCCAATTGCTCCGGGCTTTGTTTCCATCCGATAAGAATTTTCCGGTGCCGGATAAACGCTTAGATAAAGGCGTTCTCGATCAAGCGGCTGAGGTTCTAACAAGAATTGGGTAAGATTGTATTTGGGAACTCCGCAGTTCGGTGGAATACAGAAGTAAGTTGCGAGAAGCGCGACAAAGGTAATAGCGGTAGGGGACCAATCTCTTGCCGATTGAAATCCGCCTGCTTCAATTACCAGCCAACTAACTCCCAATGCCAGGAATATCCAGGTAAGCGGGAAGAGCTGTTGGCCTCCCGTTTTTGCGACGGCACCAACGAGCAGAAGAAAGAGTATCAGGAAAACCAAAAGCAAGGCTGCAAGGCGTCGTTGCCTTTGCGATAGTGATGCGAGGGCATCGGCGGCACAGATTGCGAGAACAAGGTGAAAGAGTGGGAGCCAGCGGAAGCTCCAGCGAAACACGCCCGCCGTCGGCAGCATGGTCAGGATCGAAACTGCTAACAAGAGAACGACCTCCCAGCGGAATCTTTTCAGAAAGGCGCGGCCGTTGATGAGGATTCCGGCAAGCAGCGCCGCGGGCGCGATGAGGCCGCACGCCAGTTCGGCGGCACGGTGTGGTTCGAACCTGGATGAAAAGTTCGACCAGTCGACAGTCCACGAGGGCAGAATCAATCCCGGCCAGGCGTTCCATGGAACCAGCCATTGCCAGTGCGCGGAAGGAGGAAGCGATTCGCGAGCGGAACCGTGAACATAATCAAGTAGCGCCAGCCATGCCGGGGCGGCCATACCGGCACCAAGGATTACGCCAATGCACAGTGGCCCAATTCTCGTTAGGCGCGAAAAGCAGGGGCGATTCACCCGAACCGCCCGCGGGCGATTGAGGTTAATCGCCCCTGCCTCAAACAGGACCCGCAGCGTCAACCATATAAGGGTGAGCGCAAGCATTAGAACGGTGTAGGGGAAGCCGCCGGTGATGAGGAGATAGACGAACGGGGCTGGCCAGAGAAAGCTCCATTTGGAACGCGCAGGATCAAGCGTTCGCTCGGCAGCCCACCATGCCCATGGTAGCCACGCGAATGCGCCCAGCGCGCCGAACCAGTCGCTTGCGCCCCAACAAATGATCCAGCCATTCAGCGACGCGACCAGCGCCACAAATATCGACAGTGACATTGATAGTTGCCTCCCGCGCGCCAGCACAAACGCACCAGCGCTGAGCACTGCCAGGTGCGCGACGGAAACCGCTGCTGCTTGCTGCGGAAAGGTGAGCGGAAATTTCCAGACTAAAATGATGAGAGGATTGATGAAAATGGAAAAAACACCGTATTGGAATTCGCCGGCGAGATTGCCGCAGATCCAGGAATACGGGCTGAGGAGCGGGAACTCGCCATCGTTCCAGGCGCGCACCATGTCGGCGAATACCGGAAGAACTGATATTTCGTAATCGTCGTTCCAGAAGACCAGTGGATCGTGTGCGAGGAGCAGGAAACAGAAAGCGACGACGATCATGCTGGCTGCGATCGCGCCAACCAGATTCGTACGCGTAGATCGCGCTACGACCATCTCACGCGGCAAACGCCGAACACCGAACATCCAACGCCGAACGCCCAATGAACTGCATTCTTCGTTCGATATTCGATGTTCGGTGTTCGACGTTTGGTGTTTTCATTTTACAACACCACCGGCTCGCCTTCCGTCATCACCAAAACGTCCTGGCCAATCCGGGCTTCTTTTGCGCGCGCCAGCAGCCGGGTGAGCGGCTCATCTAACGGTTCGTAGCCGAGACGGAATGTGCCGTAATGCATCGGCACCAATTTTTTTGCGCCCAATTCTACAAATGCCTGCACCGCCTCCTCCGGATTCATGTGTACTTCCCGGCCGCTCGGCGGGTCGTAAGCGCCAATCGGAAGCAGCGCGATTTCGATGTCATGGCGCTCCCCGATTTCCTTGAATCCAGGGAAATAGGCGCTATCGCCGCAGTGAAAGATCGACCGACCATTCGCCTCGATTACAAACCCTCCGAATCCGCGGTGAAGATCGGCCAGAAATCGCGCACCCCAGTGGTGACACGGTGTAAGCGAAATCTGCAGGCCGTCGAGTGGCACGCTCTGCCAATAGTCCAGCTCATGCACGATATGGAATCCAAGGTCGTGAACGAGTGTGCCAACGCCGACGGGCACGACGATGGGTTGGTCCGAAGCAATCCGTCGCAAGGTGCGCCGGTCCAGATGATCGAAATGTGCGTGCGTAACTAAAACGAGATCGATTTCGGGCAAATGATGGAGTTCGATTCCCGGCCGCTTCAATCGCTTGATCACCTTCAACCATTTCGCCCAGTTCGGGTCGATCAGAATATTGCGATCGTGAGTTTGGATGAGAAACGACGCGTGCCCAATCCAGGTAATGCAAAATTGGCCGGGGCGGATTTTAGGAAAACGTGGAGTCGTCCTCCCGCCCGAACGTTTGGTAAACAAAGACGGAATCAGCACTTCGGATAAAAAGTTACGCCGGTGCCAGTCGCCACTCGGTTTAAGGGTTACGCGCGTCGATTGCTTCGTCACAGCGCCATCCCCGCTCTGCCGCACCACCCGCGTTTTTTTTGAAAAAGGAATCGGCACCCGCCGGGAACCATATAAGCTCGCGAGCACAGTTCAAAAAGTATTGCCACGATGAACCACGAGGAATCGAAGGAAGAATTACGTGAACGAATGCAGGATGAGCTGCGGGCGTTAGACCCCGAAGATCGGCGGGGTCGCTCCCTGCAAATCTGTAACCACGTGCTGGAATTGCCGGTTTGGAAACAGGCTCGCGTGGTCGTCGTGTTCGAACCGTTTAAATACGAGCCGGAGATTACACCTTTGATTTCAGATTTGCAGCGACGCGGCAGCGAAATCATTACCATCCTGCCAACCGCTCGCAGTCAGCACGACGTGGCGATATTTGGTCCGATCGACCTGGTCCTTGTTCCTGGAATTGCATTTACGCGCGGGGGCGCCAGGATGGGACGGGGGTTTGGTTTTTTCGATCGGTTTCTCGCGCATCGCGCTGTTGCTGCGGTTAAGATTGGGATCGCGTTTCGTTTTCAGATTGTGGAATCACTTCCACTCGAGTCCCACGACATCAAACTTGATCTCGTTGTGACTGATTAATCCACCACCGCTTGATGGGGCAGCGGCAGCCATTCGTTGGTTTAGTGTTAGCCGCAATCATCGGCATCACGCTGGCCGATTATTTTCCGGCGATCAGCCTCTCGATTTTCTTCATCGCGATCGCGGGCGCGCTCGCTGCATTACGGTGGAGCTTTGCGCCGCTGGTTTTTGGCGTCGTTAGCGTGACGTTCTTTGTGCTGCATAGCACGCGCATCGTTAACACGTCCGCGGATGCGCTTGCACAGATCACTGGTCAACAACCGCGCCCCGCCAATGTGACCGGCACGGTGACCACCGAACCGAAGATCGAGGCCAGCGGCAACGCCACTTTTCTCCTGAAGTTGCACGACGCGAAAGTAGATGACGAGGACGTTCGGACGAATGCGACCGTTTTTGTTCGTTGGCGCGGCCATCCCAACATAGGGGATGAGGTGGCGCTTTTCGGCACTTTGCAACCGATCGAGGAGCTGCGGAATCCGGGCGAATTCGATATGCGCGCGTACCTGGCCCGACGTGACGTCAAAAACGTGCTCATCGTCCGGTATCCTGAGAATGGAAAAATTCTCGCGTCCGGAAGCGGATTTTCCCTTTTGCGCGCGGCGGCGCGTTCGCGTGAATGGATGCAGCGCGTCCTCAGCCGCGACATCGAAAACTCGCCGGAAGTCGTTGGGCTAATTTGCGGGACGGCTCTTGGACTTCGACATCAGACTCGAGACGATATCGAAGAGCCATTTCAGCAAACGGGTACGCTCCACTTGTTTGCTGTCGCGGGATTGCACGTGGGCATCGTTGCACGATTGCTCTGGACATTGGCGATGGTGTTGCGTCTGCCCCGCAAAGTCGCGACCGCGCTGATTATTCCTCTTCTTTTCTTTTACGCGGCCATTACGGGCCTGCACACCGCCAGTGTGCGCGCGGCCGTCATGAGCGCCCTCTTACTCGGCGGTGTTTTTTTTGATCGCAAGGTTCTCGCTCTAAACAGTCTGGCGGCGGCTGCTTTTCTTATTTTGCTGTTCGATTCAAACCAGCTTTTCACCAGCGGGTTTCAACTCTCGTTTGCCGTCGTGGGTACGATCGTGCTTGTGGCTGATCCGATGTTTGCGCGGTTTGCGCGAGTCGTTGCGGCGGATCCGTTTCTGCCGCGTCTGCTGTTGAGTCGTTCACGGCGGTTTTGCATCACGGTGGGACGGAAGCTCGGGCGTGGTGCATCCGTCTCCCTCGCCGCCTGGATCGGCTCTCTGCTCCTGATTTACTGGTATTTTAATCTGATCACGCCCATCTCGCTTCTGGCCAATCTTGCAGTGGTGCCGATCGCCTATTTCGTTCTCGCCCTTGCGATGTTGTCGCTGATCGCGGCGCCGATTTCACCCGGGCTCTCAATCATTTTCAATAATGCCAACTGGCTAATGTCACGTGCCGTGCTCGGCCTCGTCCATTTCTTTGCCCTGCTGCCGGCCGGACACTTTTACCTGCCGCACTTCACCGAATCGCATACCCCAATTATGATTACGGTGCTTGATGAAGCCAGCGGCGGCGCTGCGCACATTCGTGCCAATGGCTATAACTGGTTAGTTGATTGCGGTGGCGAACGCAATTACGAGCGCACGCTGAAGTCGTTTCTGCACACACGCGGCGTCAATCGGGTTCAAGGGATGTTGCTAACACATGGCGACGCGCGACATATCGGTGCCGCCCTGGAAGTCATGGCGGATTTTGAGCCGCGCGAAATTTACTGTAACCCCCTCGATGTTCGCTCCGGCGCGCAGCATCGTTTACTGGACTCGCCTGGCAAAACAAAGCCGCGACCGCTGATTCGTGGAGACACCCTTCTCTTTGGGCCGAACGTGCATGTCGAGATTCTTTATCCGCTGTCCGGAATGAAAGTCTCATCGGCAGATGATGCGCCGCTGATTGTTCAGATGATCGTTGACGAGCAAACACGCGTGCTTTTTGAATCCGACGCCGGCGCCGAGGCCGAAGCGGCATTATTGGAACTAGGCGATGATTTGAAAAGCGATATCCTGATTAAAGGCCAGCATCATTCCGGCGATTCCGGCACACCGGAATTTCTTGACGCGGTAATGCCGAAACTAATCATTGCCACGTCGCGCGACTATCCTGTGGCTGAACAAATCGGGGAGGAATGGTCGAGCGAAGTCGCGCGGCGCGGGATCAAGCTTTTCCGACAAGACCGCACTGGCGCCGTCGAGATCCAATTTCGCGACGAAGGCTGGACGGCGAAAGGTCATGTCGATGGGGAAAGCTTTCGCAGCAGCACGCGTTGAATCGAACTTCCGCGGAGAAGAAATTTCTTTTCGAAGGTTGTTGGCGGGAAATGGTATTGCTCACCGGACACCCGGAAAATGTTGGCGTCTGCGATTACATTTTCGATTTGCCGAAAATAATCCGCGTGATCAGTGGCAAGGTGGAATAGCCCGCCCGCAACCAGGGCGGTATGAATGCACAGCAGGAATTCGGGGGTGAAAGCGCGACGGCGATGATGCCGCCGTTTGGGCCATGGATCGGGAAAAAGCAGGTGAAAAGCCGTGACGCTTTCGGCGGGAAGTAGATGTTCCACGGCATAGACGGAATCAATGCGTAGCACGCGCGCGTTTTTCAAATTCTCGCGTCCAACTTTTCGACAAACTTTGCGCACGCGGCCGAGCAAACGTTCGATCCCCAGGAAATTGTGCTCTGGGTTTGCGGCCGCCCCCGTTGTAAGAAACGTGCCATCACCGCAGCCAAGATCGATTTCAACTGGGGCACGACGCTCGAATATTTCGTCGAAGTTCAAGCGGTCCGTCAGGGATTCTGGAATGTATTCGACCGAAGCTTCCTCTGCGCGCAACTCAGTTCGACCCCGCATGATTAAACCTACCAAAGCGAACATTCCCGCAACCGCGCTGTCTAATTGGCGATGAAACGGTATGCTTTTCTTGCAGCTTTATTGCTGGCGCAATCACTTCTGGCCGATCCTGCTCCGGAAAGCCGTACTGCGGTCTTTGCCGGCGGCTGTTTCTGGTGCATCCAGCCTGCCTTCGACAAGGCGCCAGGGGTGATCAAAACGGTAGTCGGCTACTGCGGCGGGACGGAGTCTAATCCGACTTACGCGCTCGTCGGCTCAGAAAAAACGAACTACCGCGAGTCGATCGAAGTTACTTATGATCCGGCCAAAATTAGTTTCGATCAGCTGCTCGATATTTATTGGCGCCAGATCAACCCGACCCAATCGGACGGACAGTTTACGGATATCGGGCCGAGTTATCGCGCCGCCATTTTTGTGCAGAACCAAGGGGAGCGCAAAATCGCCGAAGCATCAAAGGCGAAACTCGCGGCCTCAGGCCGATTCGACAAACCGATCGTGACCGAGATTTTGCCGGCGATGAAGTTCTGGCCCGCGGAAGATTATCATCAGAAATACTATCGGCAGAATCCGACCGAGTTCGAGATGTTTGAAGTCGGCTCCGGCCGGAAGACCTTCGAGAAGAAGAAGTGGGGCGACTCGAAGTCTGAAAATCGTTAGGCAAACGGAGCCTCTCCTGTCTTGGAAACTCCGTTCGCATTACGTGCTGAGGAAGCGTGTGCTCAGCAGCCGTACGTAATAGCTGCGTAACGACGTTCACAATCCTCTGTCATCCCGAACGAACGCGAGGGACCTCACAATTGGTGTGTAATCACCGAAGCATGTGTGATCACCTGCGAGATGTGAGATCCTTCACTTCGTTCAGGATGACACGCGCGGGAAATGGGACGCATGACGAAAGACCGCTCGGCCTCGCACGAATGAAGCGAACCGCGCGTTATAACAAGCTCGACCCGAAAGCGCCCGGCTTGCCTTTTTTCCACCGCAATTCGGGATCCAGATTGATTTCGTCTGGCCGCACATCAAACCCGACCGAGCGCAGCAAGTAGGAAACGCCTTCGCGGCTTTCCATTGTTTCCTTCAAACTGCGGGCAAAGAGCTCGATGTATTCCTTGTAAGAATCCAGCGCCAGTTTGCCGTCGGCGAAGTGTTCCGCCAGCGCCTCGTCGTGGTAATCGATGAGATCGATCAACGCCCGCCGTAAGTCCATCCGCACTTTAGGGTCGATTACGATTTTGAATGGGTTGGCCGCAGCGTCGGGCTTGGCCAGCATCTTCTGCAATGCCGGGGTATGCGTCGTCGAAACGATCTCAAAATCGCGCGCTTCGTTTGCCATGCTCGTCAGCTTAGCTGCTCCGTCGGGGATGCAAAGGAAATCGTGAATTCAGCGGGACGCACGCCATCGCAAATCAGGGCTCTGTAGCGGCGGCCGTCTCGCCGCAAAATTCTCCCCAAATGCAGGCAAGAACGCTCGCCGCTACAGATAAGAAATCCAAAGCTTCAGGAAGATCGGAATGATCAGGATCGCGACGATATTCACAACCTTGATCATCGGATTAATTGCGGGTCCGGCGGTATCTTTGTAGGGATCGCCCACGGTGTCTCCGGTCACAGCCGCGGCATGCGCGGCCGAACCTTTCCCGCCATAATTTCCTTCCTCGATAAATTTCTTGGCGTTATCCCAAGCACCGCCACCACTGGTCATGGCAATGGCGACGAATAGTCCGGTCACAATGGTCCCGACCAGCACGCCGCCGAGCACGACCGGACCCAGTTGCGGAATCACCGCTACCAGAATCACAAACGCCAGCGGCAACAGGGCCGGCACAATCATCTCGCGCAGTGCTGCCTTGGTCACAATGTCGACGCAGGTTCCGTATTCTGGCGTGTCTTCACCGCGCAAAATTCCGGGGTGTGCCTGCAGCTGTCGTCGCACTTCGCGAACCACCGCGCCCGCGGCCTTGCCTACCGCATCCATGCTAAAGGCGGTAAAAATAAATGGCAACAAGCCGCCGATGAACAGCCCAATGATCACTTTGGGTTCGGTTAACGAGAATTGGAAATCAAAGGTATGACCATTCGCAGTAATATAGGCTTTGAGTTCTTCGACATACGAACCGAACAAAACCAGGGCAGCCAGTCCCGCTGACGCGATCGCATAACCTTTTGTCACCGCTTTCATGGTGTTGCCGACGGCGTCGAGCTCGTCCGTTGCGGCACGCACTTCTTTGCCAAGATTACTCATGACGGCGATTCCACCGGCGTTGTCGGTGATCGGCCCGAAAGCATCGAGCGAAATAATAATTCCGGCCATCGACAACATCGCCATCACCGCGATTGCGATCCCGTAAAGGCCAGCGAAATTATAGCTGAGCAAGATCGCAATGCCGATAAATCCAACCGGCAATGCCGTTGCGTGCTGACCGATGGCCAGCCCCGCGATAATGTTGGTAGCGTGCCCCGTCTCCGATGCGCGGGCGATCTTTTGCACCGGATGGTAACGCATCGAAGTATAGTAATTCGTAATCACCACGACGACGCCGGTCATAATCAGGCCGATGAGCGAGGCGTAATAGAGGTCAGTGGGTGAACGCATTTTGCCCGCAATCTCAACGCCGTTCGGGAAAAGCTGATGCGTGGCTGGCCAGAACAAGATGGCCGAGACCAGCGCGCTCATCCCAACAGCACCCATTAAGACGCTTGCCGGTTTACCACCGCCAAAGTTGACGAACAAAATGCCGCACATCGCTCCCAGCACTGAGATTCCGCCCAGAACAAATGGATAGACAATGGCCGGTGCAGCGTTGGTGACCGTCAGGACGCCCACCAAAATCGCACCAATCAAACTGACGGCGTAAGTTTCGAAAACGTCGGCCGCCATGCCTGCGCAGTCGCCCACGTTATCTCCGACATTGTCCGCAATGGTTGCCGGATTCCGCGGATCGTCCTCTTCCAATCCAGCTTCGATTTTTCCGACGAGATCGGCACCCACATCAGCGGCTTTCGTATAAATTCCGCCGCCAAGCCGCGCGAAGACGCTGATCAAACTCGCGCCCAATGCCAGCCCCACCAGACTGCGCACAGCCATGTCGCCGCCGACCATTTTTAGAGCGAAATGATAGAATATTCCAACGGCCAGTAGCGCGAGCCCGACGACAAGCAGTCCGGTCACGGCCCCGCCGTTAAAAGCGACTCGCAAGGCCTTAATGCGGGCTTCTGTCGCCGCCTGGGTGACACGGGCATTAGCCAGCACCGCGATACGCATACCGATGTAACCCGCGGCGAGAGAACAAAAGGCGCCCAGCAGAAAACCGACCGCGGTCGGATGATCCTTAAAGAAAAAGAGCAAAACAAAAATGATCACCGCGATCACGCTAATAGTCATCACCTGCCGGTTCAGATACGCCTTGGCTCCCTCCTGGACCGCGCCGGAAATCTGCCTCATCCGTTCGTTGCCCGGTGACGAGCGCAAAATGACCGTAATCAGCAACACGGCGCAGCCCAATCCGATGACTGCGCAGATGAGCGATAAACGGACGCCTGAGAGAAGGATATCGAACGCAAGAGGAAGAGTCATACCCGGTGAAAGCGGGGGACATTAGGCAGGAATGGCCCGGTGGCAACCCGGGATTGCTGTTTCGTGTTCTTGCTCGTTCGGTCGCTATACGGATACTGAATCGCGAGCGCCGTTGGTGAGCGTTAAACGTTGAACCTTGGACGTTGGGCGTTGTTTCTGAAAAGCTGCGCGGGATCATGGACTTTCGAAGCAGTGGAAGCGCCGCGTCTGCGACCCGCGGCTCGCACATGAACCGCGGCTATAGTGCGATCGCTCTCCGCGCCACGGCTGTACTCTTACTGATGGTGGCGACAGTCCGACTGGCGATCGATCTCGGTTCATCGCTCGAGATTGACGAGACTACGCAGAACGATTTGGCAACAATTTCCCATCGGTTTGTAGTCGACCCGGTCACTGCGATGGTTGGGCTAACTGGTGTAGCGATGTTTTGGGAAAGTTTTGTGGTCGGGCGGAAGAGACGATGAAGTTTAACCGTTGATGGATCGGGGAGATGGAAGCGAAGGAGCGACGTCCCGGCCGAAAGACGGCTTCGTTCCGAGGGGACCGAGCCGTCCATTCAGTTTCGTCGAATCATGACTCCACTACTTCAGCAGTCCATCACTCCTGCTTTCTCCGGAATACATCGTTCCCGAGATACTTCAGGCCCGAATCAACCATGAGCGTGACGATTGTCGCTTCCGGCCCGAGTCGCTGACCCACTTGAATGGAAGCGATAACGTTCGCTCCCGAGGAAGTGCCGGGAAAGAGGGCTTCTTCGCGTGCGATCCGCCTTGCCATACTCTTGGCGTCATCTGTCTTTACCGGAATGATTTCGTCGACCAGTGTCGGGTCCCATAAAGGCGGAGTGTAGCCGATGCCGACGCCTTCGATCTTGTGTGGACCGGGTTGACCGCCGGATAACACTGCCGATTCTGCCGGTTCGACACAGACGATTCTGATCTCCGGTTTGGAGCGCTTCAGCACCGTGGCAACTCCGCGAGAGGACGCGGCTGTTCCGACCGAGTGAACGAAGGCATCGATCTTTCCGTTGGTTTGCTTCCAGATTTCTTGGCCTAACCCGTAATACCCGGTGATGGTGTCCTGGTTATTGAGCTGGTCGGTCCAATAGGTATTCGGCTCTTGACTCAATTCGCGAGCCGTTTCGATCATATCGAGAATCAACTTCTTCGTCGTTAGCCCGCCTTCGCTTGGCACCAGTGTCAGCTCCGCCCCGAATGCAGCCATTTGGTCGAGTTTCTCTCGGCTGAACGCATCGGAGCTAACGATTTTTATACGGTAGCCTCTGGCGGCACAGACTAGTGCGAGCGAAGCGCCCGTACTGCCGCCGGTGTACTCGATAACAGTCCCGCCTGGTTTTAAGCGGCCATTTTGTTCGCCGCGCGAGATCACCGCCTGCGCCATGCGGTCCTTCATGCTGCCAGTTGGATTCTCCCATTCCAGCTTGGCGAAAATTTTTGCGCAATCTGGCGGAACAACTTTTCGCAATTGCACGAGCGAGGTATTGCCGATGGCGTCGAGAATGTGCATTGGAAAATTTGATTAGAGAAGGTTGCGTCGTTTTGTGACTTCGAGCAACGGCAAGATGCCCGGTCGCCCCCCGCAGGACGAAGGCGAAGATCGGAACTACGGCATAGGCTGGCAAGCCGGGCTGGGTCAAACACAAGACTTCGAGTCTCGCTTTAAAACGGCAGGGCGTCCGCGGTCAGCGGACGCCCTTACAGTTCCTGGGAGAAGGGAGGCCCAGGTGCCCTGTGAGCTTACTTTCGCGATACGAACTGCTCGCTCGCGCGACGCCGCGCAGCCCAAACGCTATTGACAGTCATGAGAGTCAGGACAGCGACGGCAAACAGGGGTAGGGTCGCTCCGCTGTCCGGGACATTCTTAGGCGGCGGGGTGCAATGAGGAGGCGGTGTACAGTGAGGCGGCATGGTAGGGGCTGGAGTCGCCGTCGGGGATGGAGTCGACGTCGGGGATGGGGTAGGCGTTGAAGGGGGCGACGTCGGAGTCGGGGTCGAGGTTGGAGTGGGCCGCGGAGTCGCAGTCGGAGTAGGGGGCGGAGTCGGAGTTGGTGTCGCGACCGGCTTGGGGGTCGGCGTCGGGGTGGGGTTGTGCTGTCCAGCTTGGCCAGGAGGGGTTGGAACTACATAGTCCTGGCCGGGGCCTGTAAGCGCGATTAGATCAGCTCCTGGTCCAGTGTAGCTTTCCAACGCGGCTAACATGTCACTGGCGTGATAGTCCTTTCCAATAACCTGAAAGCTGCTTCCACCAACAATTTCCCACATCGCGAGCTGAAGTCCCGCCGCCTTCTTCCCAGTCATATCGGGTGAATAGAACATTGCCCAAAGATCCCTGATTGCGAGGGCTTGGGCCGAACTCAAAGTCCATGGGGATTCGGGTGCCTGAGTTAACGGAACGAAGCTATACCCTTGGGAGGAGCTAAGAGCCTTGGTGAAAGGGTCGATGCAGAAACCATCCATGGTTCGGCCGCCGACCAGTAGGCTTTTAATGCCCGCGGCGACGATGCCGTCGAATCCGGTCGAGAGACGGATGTGTGCAGGTTGGCCTTGGCGGACGCCGTGATCTTCGACGAGAATGGCGTGGGTGGCCGGAGCGGTGACAAAGCAGCTCAGGAGGGCGGCGACAGATAGCGCCAGGCGTGCGCGGGCTAAATTCGTCATTTATTGACGATATGATTTTTATAGTAATTTCACAAGGCTTTCTTTTGTTTGGGCCGTTTCCCATTTCGCTCCACTGAGTCTCACATGGGCTAAGTCATTGCCCCTGCGATACTTGTGAACTTCGGGATTCGATAAAATTCCCGTTCAGATAGCGTACCCAACAGCGTAACGCTCCCGGTTAAATGACGGTGGCTTATCATCGCGGCCGTAGTGGCCGCAGGTTCGATCCTGCAGGCGTTAACGCGGAACTGCTGCTTCCCGCCGCTTAGTAACGGCGCGTTCGATGGCGGCGGTGAGTTCTTCAGCGACCAATGGTTTGGCGATGTGATCCAGAAAACCTACCTTCCGGCTTTTTTCGATATCCGTATCAGTGTTATGACCGCTGATTGCAATTGCCCGAACCGGTTTCGTTGCATTCAACTCCTCCATCAAATCCCATCCGGTGCCATCGGGCAGGCGAAGGTCGCTGAGTAATACGTCAAATTCGATTGCTTTTGCCAGTGCCCGCGCCGAAGCGACGTCGGGGGCGATGTAGACTTTATAGCCGATAGTTGTTAGAAACTTTCGTAAAGCTTCCGCCGTGCTGGCGTGGTCTTCTACGACGATGATCCGGTATGCTTTTCGTCCCACCGGTTGCTCATCCAAGCTAAGTTTGTGCCAGAGCCACTTCAAGCTGGATGACCGTCCCTGTAGCCGCGGTCGCTGGCCGCTGCCGGCATGAACGAGCTCCCGGTAGCCAATCATCCGCTACCGGGGGTTGGGATGCGTCAAAATTACAATTCGAAAAAGGTGCGCAGCCTTCGGAGAAATGTTGCGCTGTATTCTCGTTGTGTTGCCTCCTCGCCCGTGGCGACGTGGGCGTCCTTAACAATACCTTCCGTTTCCATTTTGCGCTTTGCCAGCAATTCGCTCAACTGGTTCAGGCACTCGGGCGCCTGCCGGATGACGTCGGCCATAGTCGGCTTGCTGATTTCCAAAACGTAGCAGTCGGCAGCAGCGCGTACGGTGGCAGTTCGACGCTCACCGGTCAGGAGCGACATTTCGCCAAAACAATCGCCGGAGTGGAGTGTGCCCACGCCAATGGCCGAACCATTTTTCGCCACTGAGACGTTGGCGCTTCCACGCAGGAGGACAAACATGGAGTCGCCATCGGCGCCTTCTTCGATGACGCGTTCGCCCCGGCCGAAATGATTGAGACGCGAACGCTGCAGAAGCGCATCGAGTTGTTCGTCATCAAGACATTGAAACAGAGGGTCGCTGCGAAGAATTTCGCGGGCCTGCTCGTGGTCTTCTCGGCCGACATCCCGCGGGCGACGTTCGATCTGCAGCGTTCGAATCGGGTAGGGAATGTTTATGCGTTGCCGCTTTAGCTCGTACCACACATTGGTGCGCACGGCGTCGTTGGTTTCATTGATCCGCTGATGATTGCCCATGTAAAATTTGATCTCGTAAATGACGGCGTGATCGGCGAAATCGACCAGGAAAACCCTTACCGCTGGTTGTGGCAGAACATTCTTCGCGCTCTGGGCCGCGCGAGTTAATAAATCCTTTACTCGGTTTGGCGGCACGTTGTAATCAACGCCCACC
>JBKPQI010000286.1:0-6191 GCA_046733975.1 Verrucomicrobiota bacterium | reverse complement strand
ATTATGGTGGTCCATGTCCACCTTCCGGGACTCACCGGTATTTCTTCAGGCTGTTCGCGCTCGACATCAAACTCCATTTGAGACCTGGCGCGCGGCGCGCGGAATTGGACGCGGCGATGCGCGGCCATACGCTGGCGCAAGGCGAATTGATGGCGCGCTACGCGCACAAGTAGCAGATCATTTACTTCCTCTTCCCTCAATCCTGATCTGCTCTCCTTTTGACCATCAGATGAAGGCTCTGAGGAAGAGTTAGAGGAAGATCTTTAGCAGCTAATCAACTGGGCTGGGCGTCGCTGAGGTTGTGGATCACCTTCGCCCGCTCGAATAATTCGGCGCGCGTGGTAGTCTCATTTATATGGGCGCGACGACATGGAAAATCGGAGGCGAGGTTTTCGATTTTTCCACCCGCGGCTGGATCATGGGAGTGTTGAATGTCACTCCCGATTCATTTTCCGACGCGGGAAGATTTTTTGTGCCATCACACGCCGTCGCTGAGGCCAGAAACATGATCGCGAACGGTGTCGATATTATCGATGTCGGCGGCGAGTCGACTCGACCCGGTGCCGAACCGGTCGACGCCGCCGAAGAAAAACGTCGCGTCATCCCCGTCATCAAAGAGATTGCGGACGAAGCACTGATTTCGATCGATACCTCGAAGGCGGAAGTGGCTACAGCGGCGTTGGATGCCGGTGCGAAAATCGTCAACGACGTCACGGGCGGGCGTGCTGATGAGGCGATGTGGCCGCTACTCGCGGAGCGTGGCGCGGGTTTCATCATTATGCATATGCAAGGCACGCCGCAAACGATGCAGCGCGCCCCTTTTTATCGCGATGTCGTTGCTGAGGTAGCTGATTTTTTTCGACAACAATATGCCCGCGCCATAAAATTCGGTCTTGATCCAATGACCCTTGCGTTTGATCCGGGAATCGGCTTCGGAAAAACGCTTGAGCATAATCTCTCGTTGCTGAAAAATCTGGCGCGCCTGCGCGTCCACGATCGGCCACTCGTCGTTGGCGTGTCGCGCAAGGCTTTCCTTGGCAAAATCTCCGGGCACAACGGCTCGATTCGCGATCGCCTTTTGCCCACGCTCGCATTTACCTCGCTGTTGCGCATGAACGGTGCTGACGTTGTGCGAGTGCATGATGTCCAGGAGAACATAGAGGCGTTGCGCGTCGCCGATGCGCTTCGGAGTGCGCCATGATCGACCGCATTATTCACCTCATCGCCATCGGGTGGCGCAGCGCCTTCGAAATCGTGCTGCTGACGGTAGTGATGTATTACGGTTACCTGTATTTTCGGGGGACCCGCGGCGCGAAAGTGCTGACTGGACTGGCGATAGTCTTTCTCGCGCTCACCCTCATCTCGACTTTGCTGAAACTTGCTGTCATTGGCTGGATCGTTCGAAGCTTCTCCGTCTTTCTTGCCATTGCCCTGGTCGTCATCTTCCAGCCGGAACTTCGACGCGCCCTCGCGGAACTCGGTGGACACCCCATTTTTTCCTTAAGCGGGGAGAAGCGGGAAATGCTTCACGACTTGGGCGAAGCGGTCACACAACTCTCGAGCAAGCAGTTCGGCGCTCTCATCGCGATCGAGCGTGACACTTCGATTCGTGTTTACGAGGAAACCGGCGTGCAACTGGAAGCCGATTTTTCCGTGGAGTTGCTCCTCACCATTTTCCATCCTAAAACTGCACTCCATGATGGCGGTGTCATCATTCGGAACGGCCGGGTTGCCGCGGCGGCATGCATTTTCCCGGTCAGCCAGCGCGAGACGCTCGATCGCAGTCTCGGTTTGCGACATCGCGCCGGCTTGGGATTGACCGAGGAATCGGATGCCATAGCGATCGTCGTCTCGGAAGAGACTGGAGCAATTTCGATTTGTCATCGCCGCCGAATCGAGCGTGATTTCAACCCGGAAACCTTCCGGAAACGGATCGGCGAGATTTTGCTACAGAGCGCTTATGATGAAGAAACTGATCCTGAAAAACTGGCAGGCGAAGATAATCTCGCTCCTGCTCGCGAGCACGCTTTGGTATCTGATCAAAAAGAACGTGGCAACGACCCCATCGCCGTCTGAGGAAGCCCCGGCCCCGGTGGAGCAAACACGGTAGTCTGGTCAAGAGTGGCGATGGAACAGAATAGGAACATAGGCTTGTAGCCTGTGCTCAGCGGGTTTCCAACGCGCTGAGGGAGAGCGGACAATATGTCTGCTGGGCGCACAGATAGGAATATCTATGTTCCTGGACAACCAGCAGCTTGGTTGTGCTGTTCCCCACTCGCTACCGCAAAAAGCGCGCGAGATTTTCGTCTTCCCATCGGCGAGCCCGCTTGTAAAAACGAAATTCGCGTTCCCGGCGATTGAATTCGTCGGTGTGAACGCAGCGCCGTCCGTTTGCCTGCGGTTTGTCCGGCACGACCGCGTGTAACATTTCGTGGTAGAGGATGTATTCGAGGAACCAGAGCGGAACGAATTTCTGATCGAGCCAGGGGTTGATGCGAATGATGCGGTCTTCTTCCTGGATGGTGCCGAAAATAAAATATTCTTTCGGTCGTTCCCGCCGTTTCCGGCCCCATACCACTTTGTATCCGCGCAAGCGGTTGTTGAAGTGACGGGCGTTGATTTTGTCGAAGACACTGCGCAAATCGAAATAGCGACCGTCGGTTTCGAGGCCGAATTGCCGCTGCAACGGCAGTCGCGATCTTGCGATTTTACGTTTTGCCCGTTTCGCCATATTTCCCTTCAGGAGCCCCGATTGTTGTTCGGGTCACCTCAATTGTACGCAACTGCGAATGCCGATACAACTGAAGCGAGATTATTTTTTCTAGACATGTAAAACCCATCTCCCCACTAGTTTGCATGACTTCCTCAAAAGCGCGAATTTATCACAATTGCGAAAGAACATGCTGCTTGAGCGTGTTATTTCGCGCAAGTTTCACCGCCCGAAACGTTTCGTTCATGTCACCCTGTTTCGCGCGAAATTGACCATCTCGTGACCCCACCACGGCCATTTCTACTGTAGCGGCGGTCTATTGAGCGCCCATCTTTTCAGCATCGGCGGTGATAGACCGCCGCTACAACGAGATGCCGGGATTGTCTCAGAAGTCGGCATCTCGGACGCCGAGCGTCGGACGTTGAGGTATTTTTCCTTCCGCCGCCGGTTTACGTTCTGCTTCTCCTAAATATATTTCCGCCCTCGAGCGATCGATGTGACTCCATTTCTTAGAAAAATTCTTGGGCTAAACTGGCTGCTCCTCGCTGTCATGCTTGCCCTCGCGGTCTTTGGCGTCATCGCCATCTACAGCGCGACCTACATGCGGGAAGATCCGGTAGCTGCTGAATTTTGGCGGAAACAGGCCAACTGGGTCGTTGTCGGCTTTTTCGCATTCATCATCACCAGCTTGATTGATTACCGCTGGGTGCGCTGGGGGGCTTTGCCAATGTATCTCGCCGGCCTCGCGTTTTTGATCCTGACGAAATTCATCGGCCAGAAAGTGTATGGCGCGCGTAGTTGGCTCCATCTCGGCCCGATCAACTTTCAACCGGCCCAACTCGCCGTCATCGCCGGCATCATGGTGCTATCGCTGTTTCTCAGTCAATTCCGGCAAATGCATCCGATGCTTCGTCTGACTCTTTGCGGAGCGATCGTCGGCGCGCCATGTCTGCTGATTCTCATGCAACCCGACCTGGGCGAATGCATCATCTGGGGCCCGGTGCTGATGGCGTTGCTTTTCGTCGGTGGAATTCCAGTGCGCTACCTCATTTGCATCGTTCTCATTGTGATCGCGTTCATACCCATAGCGATCAATCTTGGGTTGAAACCGTACCAACAAGAGCGAATCACTGCCTTCATCAATCCCGACATCGACCGGCAGGGCTCGGCCTGGGCGATTAATCAATCGCTGATTGCCATTGGATCGGGCGGCTGGGCTGGCAAAGGATTCAAGGCGCCTAATACCCAAATCGAGCTCGGCTTTCTTCCCGCGACGGCTGTGCACAATGATTACATCTTTTCTGCCATCGGCGAGCAATGGGGATTTGTTGGAGGAATGTTTTTGCTCGGCGCTTTTGCCTTGCTTCTCCTGACCTGCTTGTTTGTTGCTTTTTGCGCCGGTGATCAATTTGGACTTCTGCTGGTCGTCGGCATCACCACTCTCATTTTCACCCACATTTTTCAGAACATCGGCATGACCATTTCCATATTGCCCATCACCGGCGTGCCGCTTCCCCTCATCAGTTACAGCGGATCGTTTGTTTTGATGATCATGTTTGGTCTGGGCGTGGTGAACAGCGTTTGGGTTCACCGCCGGGGCGATGTGCGGTAGGGTTTTCTCAAAGTCCTGATTGATGGTCGGAATTCAACGGGGTCTGCTCCGTCGCGAATGTAGCGTCTCAAAGCGATGCCGGGACGCATCGCACTCCGAAAGCACTACGTGCAAATTCGCCGCCACGGCCTATTCTGTTTCGCGCCAGCTTTGGAGTGCGCACAGCCTGTCCGCGCGTGTGCGGGCGTCCTCGCGTCGCTTTCAGGCGCGCGCTGCGAACTTGAGTTAGCGGAAATACTGGGCACATAATCGTTGAGGAGAGAAGTAGTAAACATGGCCGCAGTTTCTCAGCAGTCTGGTAGAGAGAGCGGTCTGGCCTGCTCACCAATGACAACCGATTACAAAGTCCGCCTCGAAATTTTCGAGGGTCCGCTCGATTTGCTCCTGTATTTGATCAAGCGTGACGAGCTCGACATTTACGACGTCTCGATCGAGCGGATCACCCGGCAATACCTCGAATACCTCGAAGCGTTCAAAGAATTGAACATCGATTTGGCCGGCGAATTCATCGTTATGGCCGCGAACCTCCTCTACATCAAAAGCCGCAGCCTGCTTCCCGCCGATCAACAGCCGCCGGACGAGGAAGCAGAAGAAGACGATCCGCGCTGGGAACTAATCCGCCAGTTGATCGAATACAAAAAATTCAAGGACGCCGCCGCGCAGCTGCACGATCGCGCGCTCGAGCAGGAAAATCTTTTCGCTCGCGGTGGATCTTCGGATTTGCCGATGGGCCGGCCTTTACTTTTGGGTGAGGTCGGAATTTTCCAACTGATCAACGCGTTCCAAAACGTCATTAAGCGGATCGACGCGCGGGCCGAATTACAGGAAATTTTCGGCGAGAACTACACCGTCTCAGACAAAATCGAAACCATTCTCACCCGCATCAGCGAAGGCGCATCGGTCAGGTTCTCCGAGTTGTTTGCCGAAATGGCATCGCGCATCGAGATCGTGGTCACTTTTCTGGCTCTGCTCGAATTGATCCGGCTGAAACAAGTGCGCGCCATTCAGCCGGGGGAATTCGGCGAGATCGAGATTGCTGCGGCTGCCTGAAATGCAACGCGTTCTTATTGCAGGGTGCGGTTACGTTGGAACCGCCACCGCAAGATTATTTGCCGAGGCGGGATGGGATGTGACGGGCTGGGTCCGAAGTGCACAAATACCAAGGCGGGCAGGCTACCGCGAATTGTCCCTGGGCCTTGTTGATATCACCAGCTTGGAAGCGGTTCGCACGAACGCCTTCGCCGCCGATGTGGTGGTGCATTGCGCGAGTTCTGGTTCCGACTCGTATCGCCGGGTTTACCGCGACGGCGTTGCTAACCTCGTTACTTGTTTCCCGGATGCACGAGTCATTTTCACGAGCAGCACCAGCGTTTATGCGCAGCAAGACGACAGTCTCGTCACAGAAGACAGTCCGGCCGAACCTCCTTCCGAGGACGCGAGAACTCTGCGCGAGGCCGAAGAAATCGTGCTCGCCCACGGTGGCATCGTCTTACGACTCGCGGGAATTTACGGCGCCGGCAGATCATACCTCCTCCGCAGCGTGATAAACGGTGTGGCGATCGAAACCGATCGCATCGCTAATCAGATTCATCGTGACGACGTTGCTTCCGCAATCTTTTTCCTTGGGAGATACCCAAACGTCAATCCACCGCGGATTTTCAATGTCGTTGATGACACTCCCACCCAGCGGCGCGAGATCCTTGACTGGCTATCGAAGCGCCTGAACCTTCCAATGCCGCCATCAACCGCGCCTGGAAAGGAAGGAGGAGGGCCTGCCCGTAAGCGGGTTAGCAATTCAAAATTGCGCGGACTGGGCTGGGCCCCTGCCTATCCTAGTTACCATGAAGGGTTTGATCAATCGGTCATTCC
>JBKPQI010000285.1:0-4895 GCA_046733975.1 Verrucomicrobiota bacterium | reverse complement strand
GGTTACATTCCGGCCAGCTTCACGCCACGACAGAATCCATTTTACTGTGCCTTGCCCTACAACGACAAGGCATCGACCGGCCATCGACCGGAAGCGTCGCAGGTGGTGCCGTGGTTTAAGGATGCCTATCAAGGTCCTGCTCTCAGCACTTGCAAGGATCGATGGGTTGCAATTCGCAAAGGTAATCGCGTGGCGTACGCGCAATGGGAGGACGCGGGACCGTTTCGCACCGATCACTGGCAATACGTATTTGGCAATGAACGGCCAAAACCGAATCTCAATAAGGGCGCGGGACTTGATGTGTCGCCTGCTGTCCGCGATTTCCTCGGCCTCGGCGATACCGACGTGACGGATTGGCGGTTCGTCGACTTCAGGGAAGTTCCTCATGGGCCATGGGCGCAGTTTGGTGATAACAACACCTTTGTCATCAACGAGCGAAACAATGGCAAAGCTCGGGTCGATGCTGCTCCTTCGGTAGCAGCGGAACGCTGAGCTCTGCTAGTGCGGCGATAGTGCCGGCGAAGGTGCAGGATGTTGCTCGCGCGCATCCTTCGCCCGGGTAAAGAAAAAGAAGAATCCCACCAGACCGCCAAGAATAACGAGAGACAAGAAGCTAAAGCTTAAAATACGTAGACTGCGATACTTTTCGCGATCCTGCTGCCAGCGAAGTCGCTTTTGCGCGAGCTCCAACTCCAGAGCGCGCATGAGTTCATCCTCTACTTTGCCTTTTTCCTCAGGCATGCCGAAAGAATAGCAGAAGCCTTCGAAATGCAATCGCATCACCCATGTCGCGCCGATGTTCGTCTTCCTCGGTTTACTCGCGCTTTCGCAACTGCTGAGCGGCAGTGTTGTGCTGCCGCATGCTGAGTTTTGGATTTATCCTGCACAGACTGTTTTGTGCAGCGGGCTACTGCTTTAGTTTCGCCCTTGTTACCGTCGGATTCGATCTCAGCCTGTTGGATAATTCGGCAGGTTACTGGTTATCGGTAGCACTTCGTTTTCTTCGCCTCGTCGTGGTCGTTCCGGTGATGGAAGAAATTTTCTGGCGCGCGTTTGTGCTGCGGTTCGTGATCAGCGAGCGGTTCGAACGAGTGCCGTCTGGTGAATTTACCTGGCTCTCTTTTTGGATGGTGACGCTCGCATTCACCTTTAGTCATTCGCGACCGGACTGGCTCGCCGCCTTTTATCTGCGGCGCGCCCTATAATATTGTCGCGTATCGCAGCCGCAGTCTGAATTCGTGCATTCTCGCCCACGCCACCGCCAAACTGCTCCTCGGTCAGTGGATCATACAGACGCGGCAATTGGCGTTTCGGTAACTGTAGCGGCGGCCTATCACCGCCGGCGTGTTAAATAATCCAGCGCTCTTGGCGGTCATAGACCGTCGCTACAGGATGTTCCCTTGGCGAAGCCGCGCTTTAATAGCAGGGATTGAAGCATTCCCATATTGGCGACACGACGACGCGTGTCCCTCCAGCCGAATTATGGCATTTCACATGCTCATAAAAACAGGGTGCAGGCCACCTTTATCCAAAAAGTCATCATCTGTGCCGTCGCTGGTCTCGCCGCCGCCGGGTTGATCGAATGGGGTAAGGTTTTCGTCGAGGGCGCTGACAAGGCGCTAAATGGCGGTTATGAGCATCGGACCGTCATGAAGACGGAAAAGAAGTAGTCGGGATTGTTGCCGCTTTCCGCCGCGCGCGTACGTTAATGCGCGGATGAAAATCGGTTTTGCTCAAATCAATCCGATCGTCGGCGACTTGGCCGGCAATTTCGAAAAGATTATCACCGCTTACGACGAGCTCGCTCGCGCTGGCGCCGACATCGTTATCGCCCCGGAATTGGCCATCCCCGGTTATCCACCGCAGGACCTAGTCTTTAAATCGCGGTTTGTTCCGGAAAATCTGGCTGTGCTCGATCGTTTGCAGAAACGCCTGACAAAACCAGCGTTGCTGGTTGGGTTCGTCGATCGGAACGAAGGCCGCGGCAAGCCATTCCATAATTCCGCCGCTCTTCTTCAAACCGACAAGCCGATGCAGAAAACACATAAGTCGCTTCTGCCGACCTACGATGTCTTCGATGAAGATCGCTATTTCCAGCCGGCCACGCATATCCAACCCCTGAATTTTCGCGGCCATCGCATCGGCGTAACGATCTGCGAAGATATTTGGACGGAACGGTACTTGCCGCGGCCTTTTTACGACGTCGATCCGGTGCGCGCGCTCGTGACCCAGGAAGCCGAGATTATTTTGAATGTCAGCGCCTCGCCCTTCAGTCTACGCAAACCTGCAGTGAGACGGGAGATGATTAGCGGGCTGGCGAGCACCTATCAGCGCTCGATTTTTTACTGCAACTCGATTGGCGGTAACGATCAGTTGGTCTTCGATGGCAATTCTATCGCGGTTAATGGGCGCGGTGAATTGATTGTGCAATTACCCGCGTTCGAAGAAGCGAGTGTCCTGGTCGATGGCGAAGCGCCGCCTGTGCAAATGCCCTCGGAAAATATCGTGTCGGAGCTCTACGGCGCTTTGCGTCTTGGCTTGCGCGATTATCTGGCCAAGTGCGGATTCAAGAGCGCCGTGCTTGGATTGAGTGGCGGAATCGATTCCGCTGTCGTGGCAGCGATCGCGGCGGACGGACTTGGTCCGGAGAATGTGACCGGCGTTTCCATGCCGAGCCAGTTTTCGTCGCGCGGCAGCGTGCTGGATGCGCTCGCCCTCTCCAAGAATCTTGGGATCCAGTGTCTGCAAATTCCTATTGCCGATACCTTCGCTGTCTTCAAAGCGCAGTTCAAAGAAGTGTTTGCCGGTCGCACCGAGGACGCGACAGAGGAAAACATGCAGGCCCGTTTGCGCGGAATGACGTTGATGGCGCTCTCGAATAAGTTTGGGCACCTCGTTCTCTCCACCGGGAACAAGAGCGAGCTCGCGGTTGGTTATTGCACGATTTACGGCGACATGGCGGGCGGTCTCGCCGTGATCAGTGACGTGCCCAAGACTATGATTTATGAGCTTGCTCGATTCATAAATCGCAAACGCGAGGTCATTCCTGTTTCGACGATCGAAAAACCGCCCAGCGCCGAACTGCGTCCGAACCAAAAGGACCAGGACACTCTTCCGCCGTACGATGTGCTCGATGCGATCCTGCGCTTGTATGTGGAAGACAATTTGAGCGCTGCCGAAATCGTCGGCCAGGGATTTGATGAAGCGACGGTGCGCTGGGTCCAGCGACGCGTTGACCTCAATGAATACAAACGAGCCCAGGCCGCGCCGGGCCTGAAGGTAACAAGCCGCGCTTTCGGCGTCGGCCGCCGCATGCCCATCGCGCAACGGTATGTGGGTTGATAAGGGAATTCGCTTTGCATTCCCCGTCATCCCGAGCGGAGTCGAGGGATCCCGATGCGTAAAACTTTAAGGTAGAGCCGCGGGATTTTTCGACTCCGCTTCGCTTCGCTCAGAATCACGGCAAATTCTGGATCCATCGACTTCGCTCGGGGATGACGGCTAACAGCCGCAACTTTCTCGGCCTCTCAGGGTTTCAACTCACATGGAACGCGAAAATTTTACTGGCGCAAACTGCGTTTTGGCTGTGAATTCTCTCGTCATGAAAGGGGTCCTTCTCGGTTTGGCCGCATTGCTGAGTCTTTGTCTTTCAGTCAGTGCAGAGCAGCCTGCCCGGGCGCCACACGCTCTTTCGCTCGCGCAGTTAAGTTCTCTTGCCCCGCAGAACAGCCGCCCTTTGTTTTTTCAACCCGCGCTTTTCAGCAGATTGGGCGACCCGCTGTTGACCGACGCCGCAGTTGGACCGGCGGCGTTCGCGAGCCGGGAAACATTCTCGCTCGCCACCACATTTAATTTGGCCGGCACACCGACCAGTTTTCTTCCCGCGACAATGGCGATGGAATCACCGCACCACACGGCTCCTGCAACATCGGACAAGGATTCATCCGAATATCCTTTGGATTTGCGACCCGGTTACTACGTCACAGGCGAAGTGGGATTCGTTTACGGCAGATCGACCGGAAAATTTGGCGGCGATTATAAGGAAGGCTACATCATCGGCGAAGTAGGCAATGATAAGATCCACATCAGCGTCGGCGCTGCCTACGAGGACACGAACTGGAATAGTCGAACGTTCCGCCTGGGACGGTAGGAATTGCACCGTGCAGGGATCGAACCTGCGACCCAGTGATTAAGAGTCACTTGCTCTACCAGCTGAGCTAACGGTGCAAAAATGTAATTGCGCTGGGAAATGCTAGCCAGCCTGTTCTTTCACGCTAGCAGAATCGGCAGGACCAAGTTGGCGTCGTCAAATGTACTGCGCAAGCGTGCACAATCAGCGGCTGGTTGCTCTCGCAAGACGCGAGTGGATTCAAATTGAGCGACTCAGCTGAGTTGTCGAATGAGTTCCACCGCGGCGCGGGGCCTTGGTTGACGGGGTTTCCGCTAACGAGGACGCGAATGCGGATCAACGATGCTGCTCGCTACTACCATCGTCTGGGCTTCTGTTGATTTGGGACTTTGCTGCGCTGCGAATCTCTTCACCTCTTTCGGCCGGAGGCTGCGGCACGAAAAATGCACTCGGAATTGTGTCGATTCCCGCTGGTTTTTTATGTATTCCCATTGCCCGAGCAGTTGAGACATCGAATTGGGACGCCTGAGCTTTCTCACATGCGCACACGATCGATCCTTCCGCGTCCGGAATATCCGCGACCCGATCGACAGCGCAGTTTTGTGCAGGGAGTTGATTGGCTCAATCTTAATGGCGTATGGGAGTTTCGGTTCGACCCAGACCGCGTTGGCTTAACCGAGCAATGGTTCTTGCCAACTGCTAACCGCTGGTCGGATCAGATCATCGTGCCGTTTTGCTGGGAATCATTGGCGGCATGGGGCGAAGC
>JBKPQI010000284.1:0-16871 GCA_046733975.1 Verrucomicrobiota bacterium | reverse complement strand
AGTAGTGCGCGCCCACGTATTCCCACATTTGGTGATGCCAGTAGGGCCATTCGTGCCCCCCTTCCGGTCCCCAATCATCCAGATGATGGGCAATGCCGCGGTTCTGAAGAATTTCAGACATTCGATAAGTCGGCCCGCTGTTCTCCCATGGACCACAGCCGGTCGCGAGGTGAATGTCGCAGCTCGTGTACTGGTGAAGAAACCAGGGATCGCTCTGGTTGGCCATGTAATCGACCGGGTTATTGAAGTAAAAGTTGTCGTCGTACATGCCGTCCATGGAATCCCGCAGGTCATAAACACCCGAGAGCGCGTAGCAGCGCTTCACGTGGTCCGGGTGTTTAAAGAGAGTATTGGCAGCGTGATAGGCGCCGAGGGATGCGCCATAAGTGGCGATGGCGATGCCGGGCGTCTGGCATTGGGAATCGATGAAGGGAAACACTTCGCTCGCGATGTAATCGTCATATTGCGCTTGCAACCAGCTGCGATGGAACGGGTGCGCGCTTTTGTTGTTGAAGGAATCGCTCTGGACTCCATTGATGCAGAAGATGCGGATTCGACCTTGATCGATGTAGGGAGTAAGGGTGCGAATCATGCCCTGACCTTCCTGTTCCCACTCGTCACCCATGCTGGTTGGAAAGGCGAGGATGGGCGCACCGTAATTGCCGTAACTGGCGACGCCCATTTCTCGATTCAGGCGGTGCGAATACCAACGCTGATGGTCACGCTGCATGCGGCCGATGATACCGGGTTTACCGTTGGCCTCAAGCCCGGAGAGAAGAAGAGAAAGGAGGAAACGCCGAAGGCCGAACACCTAACACGGAGCGAGGGCCGTTGGCATATGCGCGGCGATTGTTCTGAGCGAGACTCAAGCATGGCGCAGCTCCAGCTATTCGGCGGCGATTTGCCCGAAGGGTTTGTTTACCGGCCGGCCTTCATCTCCGCTGACGAACAACGGAGGCTTGTCGAGAGGATCGAGCAGCTTTCATTTGCGGAGATCAAGATGCACGGCGTGGTCGCCAAACGGCGGGCCGCGCATTTCGGCCGTGGCTACGAATACGAGTCTCGGCGCCTTGCATCGGCGGCGGAAATTCCGGATTACTTTCTGCCGTTGCGGGCGCGCGTGGCTGTGTTCGCGGACCGCGATGCGAAGGAATTCGCCGAAGTGCTCGTGACCGATTATCCCGCGGGCGCGGGAATCGGTTGGCATCGTGACGCACCAGCTTTCGATATTATCGTTGGGATATCGCTCCTGAGCGAATGCACCATGCAGTTTCGGCCATGGCCGGTTGAGAAGAAAAGCGGGAAGCTGTTGCGACAGGTTTTAGAGCCGCGCTCCGCCTACATCTTGCGTGGACCAAGCCGCACACGCTGGCAGCATCACATTGCAGTAACGAAACATCGTCGCCTTTCTCTAACTTTTCGGACCCTCTGGAAATCGGCCTCAGATGTATCTGCCGCGGAAGCGCTGCATTAGCTCAAGGACGTTTTCGCGAATCTCGAAAAAGTTCGCGCCGTGTTTCGGCGATCAGATCGTCAGAGATTACGGACTTCAGACAACCGCATCTCTAGCCCGAGACGAAAGGCTTTTGGTATGGCATCGACTACTCAATCACTCACAGACAATCCATCACTCGGCTCCTTCACCTCAAATCCGGAGCAGAATGTCGCTCCGGTTGAACGCATCGCTTCCGCCGCTATTGGCGCAGCGATTATTGCTTATGGCCTGCGCCGATGGTCACCGCTCGGTTTGTTGCTGGCCGCCGTCGGTGGTGCGCTGGTCCACCGCGGTGTCACTGGCCACTGCTACGGTTACGAGGGTCTTGGGGTCAACACCCGCAAGCGCAATACTTCTGCCGGTACGCGCGACGCCGATGGAATCAAAGTGACCAGATCTATAATGATCAGCCGTTCGCCGGCTGAGGTTTACCGATTCTGGCGCAGGCTCGAGAATCTCCCGCGATTTATGGAACACGTGGAAAGCGTCGAACGGATCGACGATTTGCGGTCGCGTTGGAGAGTGAAAGGTCCGGCGGGCAGCCAGGTGGAATGGACAGCGAAGATCTTGGCAGACCGGGAGAATGAGGTTATTTCGTGGGAATCATTGCCCGGGGCCGAGGTGCAAAACGCGGGCTCGGTTTGGTTCGAACCGGCGGAGAACGGCGGCACGCTACTCAAAGTCATTCTGCGATATTATCCACCGACGGGGCGACTTGGGGCTGCAGTCGCCGAGTTATTTGGGGAAGCTCCAGATCAGCAGCTTGCTGAGGACCTGCAGCGATTGAGAGAAACGCTCGAAGCCGCGCCGGCTGCGGTGATAACTAACGCATAACGCAACTAACCAAATTTCGCCGGTCGCTGATTCCGCTCGCGAGGAAGCCGGATGAATTACGGCGCGCCAGGATCGTTACAGCTCATACGACTTTGGTTAGACAAAACTGGCGGCCTGTGACGTTGAGCAGGTGTGCGTTGCCCATTCCTCCTAAGCGTCTCGGCGGCCGTTGTCTTTTCTATCGACGCACGCTTTGCCCTCGCGCAGGAAAAATCTGCCGCTGACTCCGAGAAGCTTCAGCTTGAAAAAACGCCGCGGCCGGCGCCGGGCATGCTCCGTTCCGAACCATTTCCAGAGGCGAAAGAGATCACCCCGCCAAAAAAAGAAACGGAACTGGCCGCGGCGATCGGGAAACTCGGCGATAAGCTGGCTGCCGCGGGCCGATTCTCCGGCGCGGTTTTGCTCGCCGAAGATGGAAAGCGGCTGATTGAAAGAGCATGGGGATTGGCAGATCGCGACCGCAAGATTGCGAACACGTCGGAAACGTCTTTCGACATGGGATCGCTGGGGAAGCTGATCACGCAAATCGCAATTCTCCAACTCGTGGATGCGGGAAAATTGTCGCTGGATGAGCCGTTTGGAGAATATCTGCCCGATTATCCAAACCGTAAGGTAGCAGGGAAAGTCACGATACGAGAGTTGCTTCTACATACCAGCGGGATGGGAGACATTGCTGATCCGGAGATACGAGAAGCAAAGGCCGGTTCGTTGCAGACGTTGAAAGATTTTGTCCCACTGTTTGCTAACGACGCCCTGGCTTTTGCGCCCGGTTCTCAGACTCGCTATTCCAATGCCGGCTACATCGTGCTTGGCCGGGTGATCGAAGCCGTGACTGGGCGGGATTATTACAGCTACGTCGACAAAAGCATTCTTCAGCGCGCGGGAATGAAGCACTCCGGATTCTTTGATCGCGCCGGGCTTCCGGCGACGGTCGCCCGTAGTTATGATAATGGCATCGATGTCACGAATAAGCATCCGCTGCGCGGCTCGCCCGCCGGTGGCTTGCAGGCATCAGTCGGTGATCTCTTGCAGCTCGTGCAGGCGATCGACGCGGGAAAATTTTTCAGCAAAGAATCGATCACGATTTTACGTGAGTTGGTGCCGCGATCACCGAATGCGCCGTCGTCGATCGACGCCAGCAGGTTTGCTGCTTACGGCATTGCCGGCGGCGCTCCAGGTGTAAGCGCGCAACTGAATATTGACCCAGGCGGACGTTATACGCGTATTGTTTTGTGTAACGGCAGTCCGCCGATGGCGTCCTCAATGGCAGCGACAATCGCCGAGTGGCTGAAGGAAATGCCGAAATAAGGTCCCAGCGGGACGGCATGGGTCAGGGAGCGAAAAGCAAACAGCGAGAAAAATAAAAACTCCGGTGTAAGCTGTTTCTCCAAGGGAAAAAGATGGGGGAACCAGAACTGATCCAGGTTTTCGATTTTCAAAGTGAGGCTTACAAAAGGGCGTTTCAAATCTTCCTTGACCACACCGATCAGAAGCGGAATGCGATACGTTTCCTGCAAGGAATTGTGGACGATCTTCCTAACCGGAATGTTTTCATCGACGCGGGCGCAGGAAACGGAGAGTTGACCAGGGCATTCGCCGGTGCTTTTCATCGTACAATCGCGATCGAGCCGAACGGGTTTTTGCTGACGCAACTCAAACAAGCCCTCCCGCAGGTTGAATCGATCGCCGCGTCGATTCTTGCGGCGGACCCAGAGGCAAAAGCGGATTTCGTGCTCTGTTCACACGCGCTTTATTACATCCCCGCGGAGGAATGGCTGACAAATCTCGAGCGATTGGTTTCGTGGACGTCGCCAAACGGTGTAACCGTCATTGTCGCGCAGAACCACGCTACCGACTGCATGGCAATGCTCGATCATTTCTTTGGCTGTCGATTCGATTTGCATCGACTGGCTGAAGCGTTTCGTGAAAAACATGGCACGCGTTATCAGGTCGCCATCACTCTCGATCCAGCACACGTCGAGACCAGAGATCGAACTTCGGCGTACGCAATTGCGGAATTTATGCTAAACCCGTTACCTCGTGGCGAGCCACCCGCGCGCCGGGATATCAAAGAATATCTGGCCAAACACTGCTTGAGAGACGGCACCTATCGTCTGTCCGTTCACCAGGATTTTCTGCAGATACGCGAACGCAATTGCCAGTCTAGTGATAAGGCAAAGGTGGCTTCGGAGGAATCACTATGAAAATTTTTATAGCCGGAGGAACGGGAGCGATTGGTCGTCCGCTCATCGCGCAATTGCGTGCCAGAGGACACACCGTCGTTGCGCTGAGCCGATCTCCGGAAAAAGCGCAGGCCTTAGTGGAACCGGGAGTGGAACCGGCGATTGCCGATGTTTTTGATACCGACGCCATCAAAGCCGTGGTTACTCGCGCTCAACCTGAAGTGGTAATTGAACAACTCACCGCCTTACCAAAAACCTATACACGCGAATCAATGGCCGCCGCCGCTCCGCTTAACAATCGGCTTCGGTTAGAAGGTGGTGCCAATGTTCTGAAAGCCGCGTTAGCGGCAGGAGTGCGGCGTTACATCAGGCAGTCGATCGCGTTCTGGGCAATTCCCGGTTACGGATTGGCAGATGAACAGACGCCCCTGGCTTTCAATGCTTCGCCCGCAGTTGCAGCAGACGCCCGCTTGGTAACCGAGCTTGAGCGTCGCCTGCTCAGAAAAAGCAACATCGAAGGGATCGCCTTACGCTACGGCTTCTTCTACGGGCCCGGGACGTGGTTCCATCCGGACGGCGATGTCGCCGAACAGGTGCGTCAGCAACAGTTCCCCATTATCGGAAATGGCGAAGGCATGGCGTCGTGGTTACACATTGATGATGCAGCGACTGCAACGATCGCAGCAGCCGAGCGAGGCAACCCTGGGATCTATTTGATCGCCGACGACCAACCTCTGCCCAGCCGGGAATGGTTGCCTGCGTTTGCTCGATGGGTCAATGCTCCGCCTCCGCCACACATTTCGATCGAAGATGTTGTGAAAACTGATGGAGGCTCAGATGCGGTTTACTATGGCACTCAAATGCGAGGCGTTTCCAATGCCAAAGCAAAACGCGAACTGAATTTTCAACCGCGAGCGCTGGAGTGGATCGTTGCGCAAAAGGACGGCGTCGAGCGGACTGCCTGAAAGCCGCCGTAGGAATTGTGACAAAGAGAGAGCATCAACGAGAGGAGCAATCATGAAAATGAAACTCGAAGTCGTAATTATCGCTGTGTCCGATGTCGATCGCGCTAAAGCATTCTATCAAAAGCTGGGATGGCGACTCGATGGCGACTTTGTCATCGGCGACGCCTTCCGCGGGATTCAGTTCACGCCGGCCAACTCGCACGCATCGATTATTTTTGGCAAGGGAGTGACGCCAGCCAAGTCTGGCGCGGCTGATCTCGTGTTGGCGGTGGATAATGTTGACGCCGCTCGTGCCGATTTAGTCGGCCGCGGCATTTCTGTGAGCGAAGTATTCCATTATGCGGGCGGCCCGTTTAATAACTCGGTGAGGAACCCGCATGTCGTCGGGCGCGATCCGGAAGGCAGATCCTATTACTCCTTTGCGTCGTTTGAGGATCCAGACGGGAACCGTTGGTTGCTCCAGGAGATCACGACGCGATTACCCGGCCGCGAATGGGAGCAAAGCACCGACGTCGGGAGGCTGGCGGAACTTCTTCACGAAACTTCGGAGCACCACGATCATTACGAGAAGACACACGCAGAACATAATTGGTGGGATTGGTACGCTCCATATTTCAATGCGCGTCAGAGCGGCAGCAATTCAGACGAAGCAGTCGCTGCTGCTGACCGCTACATGGATGAGACCTTCCACGTTCCTGGGAAATGATTGTCCCTACCATGAAATTACTGCTCTCTTTTCTATGCGGCGCTGGAATGATGTTCGCTGTTAACGCACTTCACGGATCCAATCCTTCACATCACGTTTACGAATTGCGTCTCTATCACGTCAATCCTGGCAAAATGCAGGCTTTAGTAGATCGCTTTGGCAATCATACCGATCGGATCTTCAAGCGGTATAATATGAGGAGCGTGGGTTACTGGGTGCCGGAAGATGCGCCAAGTTCGCAGAACCTGTTTGTCTATGTTCTCGAGCACCCGAGCCGTGAGGAAGCAAAGAAGAATTGGGACGCGTTCCACGACGATCCGGAATGGAAAACGGTGAAGGCCGAGTCAGAGGCGCGAGGGCCGCTGGTAGATCATATCGACGATTACTTTATGGACCCGACCAGCTATTCCGCGGTGCAGTAGATTCAGATCTCTGCCTGTGCCGTCTGTGGTCGCGCGGAAATCGTGGGAGATCCCTTTGCTTAAGAGCATTGTAATTGTTGCTGCGGTTATGAGTTGTCTGGTAGCGGCAGCATCCACACCGGCGCGCAAAGTTGTAAACAACAACATCATTGTCTCGGATCACGACCCCAACGTACAGATCGAGCTGCCAAAATCGGTATGGTACGTCGGCGTCGACCGCTTTGAGTTACAGGACATCGCCAAATGTGAGCTCTACGCGTTTGTCCAGATCGATGATGAGAAGAACGTGCAGCGACTCTACTGGATTCAATTCGAGAATGCTGTTTGGGGTAAGCCGGGGTTACATCATCAAGATGATTCGGATCGACACATCACCATTGGCGGCTTCCGCTTTGCGGTAAGTAGTTGGGCAAGGCGGACGAACGAAAATATGCTCGCCGGCTCGGATGAAGATCATCTTGTGGCGTTAATATTGAGCCGCGGTTACAAGATGCCCGCTGGAATGGTGTTTCTGCGGCTTGTTCATTTGTTGGATGAACAAAAGCGGAAGAAATTGATGATCACCTACTGCGAAGACATCAAGACAACTGGCTTCGCTCCGGCGGATCTTCAGAAAGGCGGTAAAGCAGAAAATCTCTGGCGGACCCTCGAAGGCGATTTGCTCCTGCGAGCGTGGCAGGCAATCAAGATCGAGGGGACGAACACGCCCTAAAGTAGTTGAGAGTTGAGAGTTGAACGTAGATGGGCGGTACTTGTCTTGCTCATCGACTTGGCGCTATGGCTCCGCAATGGCGACCACTATTGCCTGACTTCGGTCACCGTCCCGTGAAAAGCGTTACGCTTGATCTTGGAGGGCTCCAAGTCGCAACGCCCGGCCAAGAACCCCGTGCGCAGTACGTCTTCCGCCCAGGCCAAAGGGTTCTGCTCTTAGAAGATCGCGCTGATTTCCGGCAAGTTCTCCACGATTACCTGCTTTCGCGCTCTTTTCAGGTGACCTCGGTCCCGAGTGGTCGAGGGCCTGCGCAAGACCCTGAAGGATCCATTCGATCTTGTCATTTGCGACATGATGATGCCGGAGGTCGCGGGGCTAGATGTTTTACTGGGCGGTGGCACGGGCGCGGCCGGCAGCGGGTCAGAGGTTCATTTTCTTTAGCGGTCACAAGAATGATCCAAAGGATGAATTTCTTCTTCAAGCCAGTGAAGGCGACGGTGCTCTTCAAGCCCTTGAGATTGGAAGAGCTCGACGCGGCGATTCGCGAGGTCCCTTCGCAAGTTAGCCTAACATATGAGTATGCCGACATGTTCGACGGCTATCCACGCACGGAACTAGCTAACTGATCATGAAGACGATGAAATACTGCGAAACAAGTGCTGACAAAAGTGAGGACGGCACGGCGTAACGATTTTGCCCGTGAAGGATTCTTTCGCCAGAGAGTGCAAAAGCGGCGGCCGCATTCTCGTTCTTGAACCAGACGAGTCGCTGATTTCGTCAATTGTAACCGCGCTGCACCAATCGGCGCCGACGGCGGTGGTGCAAGTAGCGCGTAATTTAAATGAAGCGCATCGAATCGTCTTAAGCGATCGCCCTGACTTATTCGTACTCGACATGGATGCAGCCCACGATTTAGGGCAGGACTTCCTGATTGATTTGCGTACCAGCCATCCCGACGCACGCGCGATTGTTTTAACGGCTGTGCATCTCGCATGGCAGCGCGAGCAGGCGGCCGGGGTTGGCGCCATTCATTTTTTAGAAAAACCTTTTCCGCATTCGGACTTCGTCGATCTGGTGCAGGCGCTTTTGCGACCGGGCGCGGAGGCCGAAAAGTTCCAGGGCACGTTAAGCGATCTGCATTTGTCGGACATCATTCAATTAAAATGCATGAGCGGCGGGACCTCGACCCTTGAAATTACCGGTCCCGCCGGGGAAAAGGCTCGCGTTTACTTCGATAATGGCGAAGTAGCCCATGCGGTTTCTCCCGGTGGCAAAGGGGTCGAAGCCTTCAATGAAATCGTCAGTTGGAAAGGCGGAAAGATCTTGGAGGTCGCCGGCGCCAAGGCCCCGATCCGCACCATTAATGTCGATTGGCAATTTCTGCTCATGGAGGCGGTTCGCCAAATTGACGAGACGAATGCCTGCCGGGAGCGCCGCAAAATGGTCCGCGCCTCGAAAAGGCACAGGGTCCTGGTGATTGATGACAGTTTGATGATGTTAAATTTCGTAGAGAAGATTCTCAGTGAAGCGAACTACGACGTCGTCACCGCTGCAACGGCAGAGGAAGGTTTGCTTGCCACTTACGAACAAAGCCCCGATTTAATCCTGCTCGACTATTTGCTACCCGATCTACGCGGCGATGAAGTTAGTTGCCGCCTCCGGCAAGATGATTCTACCGCGAGCATCCCCGTGGTATTCGTATCCAGCTTCGGGACCGAGTTAAAACCAACACAATCAAAATTCTCGAATGTTTTGGGCATACTCAGCAAACCATTCACTTCCGATTTACTCTTGGAAGCAGTCGAGCAACACCTGCCGAAAATTGCGTCCGAGCATGCCGTCGCGGCGGAGAACGCCCCCGAGCTCGGGCCAAGCGCGGCGTTTGCTAGTGTCATCGGGCGGGAAGTTGAGCCGCCGTCGCCGATTGCCATTTCGCTACTTGGGAATGGGAATCCGAATCTTCTGATCCAATCGCCAGCTGACCCTGACATTGGTTTTGCCCATTCCACGTCAGGGACGAACACCTATTTTTCGCTCGATACCGATTTCGTTTCTTTGAGTAAAGCGTTGCGGGTAGTCGCGAACAAAGCACTAACCGGGACGCTTCGCTGTTCGTTGACAAAGGAAGATCTCGAACTGTATACCCGCGGTGGCAAAGTCGTCGTGGTGACGACCCGAGACACCGAACTGTATTGTTCAGAAGAGCCAATACTGGCGAACATCAATCCAGAGCTCCTGGCACGAGCGCGATCGACGCAATCTCAGACTGCATGTCCATTATTCATCACGCTGGCACGCGAAGGTGTGATTCTACGCGATTCGGCGTTGCAACTGGTGCGGCATTACGGCCAAAAGCTTTTCGCACATCTCTGGACAGCATCACGCGCGCAATTCACGTTTGACCAATCCAGTGAACTGCCTGATGTCGCTGCGAATGTATCATCCGAAAGCGATATGGAAGATTGGATGCTACAGACGCTGCGCTTTGTCCAACTGGAGGATGTTGCCGAGAAAACGAATTATGATCAAAGCTGGATCCCAACCTACACCCGCCATGGCCTGGAACGTGTGGAAAAACTTCAGCTTAGCGACAATGAAGCGCGATTTGCCTCTCAATTCAACGGGGCCCGTTCCATTGCGCAGATCGCGCGTACTCTTCGACTCGACTTGAAATTGGCCCGGTTAATTCTTTTCCGTTTTGTTGAGCTCGAGATTGTCGAATGTTGGCCCCCGACTCATTCGGCTAGGGCTGGCAAGAAGAAAAATCGGTCCTAACTTCGCACGCCTTTCTCGATCCTAGTCGACGGGGGAGGCGACTTCGGCTGTGCAGAAAGACAAGGAATAGGTCATCTATTCGCAGTTGTTACAGATGCCATGCGACCCTGTCCACATCGGAGATTGCGATGTCAATCCGACTTCGGCTCGGACTTCAAAATCGGGATGATTTCCGTTTGGATCGGCTGGCCGGTGACTTCGATGTCCTTGTCGGAAACGTAAACGTTAATTTCCGAGCGGACGCCGAACTTTCCCTGCTGGTAAATTCCCGGTTCAATCGAAAAGCAGACGCCGGGAGTGATGTGACGCGAATCGCGGGTCTCGAAGTCGTCGATGTTGACACCGTTGCCGTGAGTTTCTTCGCCAATGGAATGACCGGTCCGATGAGTGAATTGGTCGCCGAATCCTGCGCGTGTAATAACCCCGCGCGAGACATCGTCGACTTCAGCGCCGCGAATCGGTTTGCCAGCACGAATGTTTTTACGGAGAAATTCGACGTCAGCATCGCGCGCGTCCCGCACAATGTTGAAGATGCGGGTGTATTCTTCTGGCACGGTTTCGCCGACGTAACCAGTCCACGTCTGATCGGTCGCCACTGCGTCTGGCTTATCGAGTTTGGTGGCGGCATCGATTAACACGAAATCGCCGCGTTTGATTGGCGAGTTGTTTTCTTTCGTCGGCATGTAATGCGGATCGGCCGTATGCGCGTTCACCGCCACGATCATCGGCTCCTCCTGCATCCCTTCCTCTTTATAGCGGGCGAGCATGAACTGCGCGATGTCCCATTCCGTAGTTGGTTCGTCAGCCCGGATGCGTCGTCCGATCTCGGCAAAAGCATCTTGAATGATGCGATGCATCTTGTCGGAAGCTTCCACCTGCGTCCGGTGCTGCTCCGGAGAAAACACCGCCTCGAACCTTTGCACCAGTTCCGCGCTGGTAACGGGTTCAACCTCGAAGGAACGAACGAGTTCGATTGTCCCCGCATCGACCCTTGAGATATAGGGAATGTCATCCATGGGCGAATACTGCATGGCAACGCGCCGCTTCGAGCCCTTGGCTGGCGCTGCCAGCGCCTCGCGCAAACACGCGTGCAGTTCCTGCCAGCCACGGAAAATAAGTTTTTTGCCGGGTAACGAGTCGAGTTTGAACTGCTCGATCGATTGCACAATTTTCACCGGCTCGCCCGTAGCCGGGATGTAATAGAACCACCGTCGGGAGGCGAACATCTTCTCGTCCAGCTTCAAAATGCGGTAGGCGAGTGGATCGCTGTGCCGGAAATCATAGAAGAGCCAGCCGTCCAGTTTGGCATCGCGCAAGGCCGCCTGAATTTCAGTCACGCGTTGCGCCGGCGATTGCTGCTGTCCATCAATTGATGCGACACAGGTGAAGCAGACAAGTGAAGCTGCAAGTGTAAGAATGCCGGTCGAGCTCAGACGCATTGATATTGAAGTAGCACCGCGTTTCCGGAGTGCGAGGATTATTAAAAGCAGCGCTTTCGAGCTCGGTCGATAGGAAGATGTCCGATCAAAGCGCAGGGACACGCTTCCGTGTGTGAGCACGCGCAGAAGCGCGTCCCTCCATTCGCCCCGCGAAGATTTCGGCGCGTCGGGTTGGCTCGCGGCCGAAACAAAACCCGACCAAATCCCCGCAGGGCAGCGAATTAGATACGGAGGAAACTGCCATGTCGTCACCTGCAAGTATCAAAGATCATCCCGTACATCCGATGTTGATCACGCTTCCAATCGGCCTTTGGGTTTTTTCGCTCGTCAGCGATTTGATTTTCAAACTCGGATATGGCGGTCCCGTTTGGAACGATGTCGCGTTCTACAGCATGGCCGGCGGAATCGTCGGCGCACTGCTCTCCGCCGTGCCGGGGTTAATCGATCTGCTCAGCATCGAAAATGCAAAATCCAAATCGATTGGAATCTGGCACATGGTGATCAACCTCTTGGCCGTAGGCCTCTACTGCATCAACTTTTGGCTGCGATTGAAGCGACCGGCCGGTGATAATCTTCCGATCATTCTATCTGTCATCGGCATTATCTTCATATCAGTCTCAGGCTGGTTAGGCGGCGAACTGGTCTACGTTCGTGGCGTGGCAGTGAAACAACCGCCCGCTCAAGACGGATAGAGAAATTTGGTCGCTATTCGGAGACTAAACAATTCGGCGTGTCTGGTACCAGGCGAGGCCTCATATGATGCGCCCGGTTGAGCCCTTCGCTGAACCCATGAGGTTGGCAGGCAGCGAAAGCTGGAAAATTTTCTCGATTTTTGAGAAAATTTCATCGCATCGTATGAGGTTGGTGAACGTCGAACACAAAAGGAGTTTGAGATGAACACGACTTCAACCGGGAGCAGTCGGGCACATATCGTCAAAGGGACCGCCGCCCTTTTCTTCATTCAGATCTTTTCCACCCTCGGCTTCGCCGTCTTCTACTCAACCCTCGTTCTCTACGCCACGAAGCATCTTCATCTCGACACGAAAGTCGCCACCGCGCTTTTTGGGGTGTTCGGGGCCTTCAACTATGGCCTGCACCTCTTCGGCGGTTACCTCGGGGGGCGCTTCCTTTCGAATCGCAACCTGTTTGTCGGCGGCATGGCCTTGCAGGTGATGGGTTGCGCGTGTGTCTCCAGCGGTACGCTTCCAATGTTCTATATCGGTCTGGCCCTTTTTCTTACTGGTAGCGGCCTCAATGTCACCTGCATCAACATGATGCTAACCCAACGTTTCACTCCGGAAGATCCACGCCGCGAAACCGCTTTCCTCTGGAACTACGCCGGGATGAATGTCGGTTTCTTCGTTGGTTTCAGCGCCGCCGGCATCTACCAGGCTACGGAGAGCTATTCAAAGCTCTTCATCTTCGCGACCATCGGTAACTTCATGGCGATCATTCTCGCTCTCTTCAATTGGAAAACGCTGCGCGATCTTAGCACGCCATTGCTCGACAAGACGCCGAAACAATTCCGTCTGCGTCAGCTCTGTGGCATGGGCATTCTCATTGGACTCGTCCCTGTCGTGTGGTTCATGCTTCAGCGGCCCGGGGGGACCGAGAAGATCATGAAGGCGATCGCCGCCGTGGTCGCGCTTACACTGATTTACCTCACGGTTCGCCACAACGATCGCCGCGAACGACGGAACATGACCGCGTACCTCATTCTGACAATCGGCTCACTCATGTTCTGGTCGCTCTACCAGATGGCTCCGGCCGGCTTGCAGCTGTTCGCGATCAACAACGTCGATTTAATGGTCGGCTCGCTAAAAATTCAGCCGCAATGGATTCAGAACATCAATACCGTCTGCATCGTTCTCGGCGGTCCGCTCATGGCCGCGTTCTTCACTCGAATGCGCGCGCGCGGGTGGAACATTGACATCCCCAAGCAGTTTGCAACATCGCTGCTTTTGATGGCGGCGGCGTTTCTCATACTTCCCCTCGGCATCAAGCTGGCCGGCGTCGACGGCAAGAGCGCATTTGCGTGGTTGTTTTGGAGTTATGTGCTGCAAAGTATTGGTGAACTGCTGATTTCTCCCATTGGATACGCAATGGTCGGCAAGCTGGCGCCGAAACAATATCAAGGCATCATGATGGGGAGTTGGATGATGGTAACCGGTGTCGCTTCGCTCTTTGCCGGCGACTTCTCCGGCATGATCCCTGAGCCGACTGGCAACACCGCAGTTGCCACGAACCCGGGCTACGCGAAACTCTTCACCGAGCTCGGCCTCGGCTGCCTCGCCGTCGGCATCGGACTCGTTGTGCTGGTTCCGTTGCTGCGCAAGCTGATTACCGACAAAGCAGCGACAGTTCCTGCCGAAGTGCCGGCTGTCGTGGTGCCAGTTGCCTAACTCAAATTTTAGTGGCGGCCGTCTCGGCCGCACAAACGTCCAGCTTGTTGCGATCTTTTCTGTAGCCGGCATCGTTGATGTCGCCTCAGCGCCCCCGGCTACAATCGCTGCGTCTATTTTTTCGAAATTGTAGAGAGTCTCTATAAGACGCCGGTATTCATAGATGGCGAGTGACACAGTCGCCCTACACTTCACTCGACGTTGACCGTTGAGTGTTGAACGTTGATCTCTGGCTTCTGATACCTTGATGAGAAATTTCATGTTCAAAAGTCCTTTCGCCGCAATCTTCTGCGGCGGACTGTTAGCTGGCATCTTCGATCTCACTCAAGCGTTGATCGGCTTCAGCCTCATGGGGTCCACTCCATTTCGGATCTTGCAGCGAATCGCCTGGGGAATTTTTGGCCCACACTCACGCGAAATGGGATGGACATCCGCTACCGTCGGGCTGTTGTGCCATTTCACCGTCGCGTTTGGCGCGGCGACGGTTTACTACGTCGCGAGCCGAAAGCTTCGTTTGCTCGTTCAACGCCCAGTCCTGTGCGGCCTCATTTACGGCGAATTAGTATTCCTGTTTATGTACTTCCTCGTCATTCCGCTCTCCGCCATTCATCAGGCGACCTACAACCTCGCCACCTATATTACCGGCCCGATCGGCCATCCGTTGCTCGTGGGACTACCAATCGCGCTTTGCGTGCGCCGCTTTTCTGCTGCGCTGTAGAGGCGGCCGTCTCGGCCGCAGATGATTATTGTTAAATGGCGACTGACACAGTCACCCTACAATTCATTGGGCGTTGGGCGTTGAGCGTTCGACGTTGCGGTCTTTAATTTGGTGATTGGGATAGCCAAGAATGACTTGTAGAAGCATTCGCCGCGGCATAACGCCGCTACAGCAGCACACGCACGGCCTTCAGCAGCCTTTCGACTTCTTGCTCGGTCGTGTAACAAGCACAACCAGCTCGAACCACTCCATCTTGACCCAACCTTTCAATCACCGTCATCGCGTAAAAGTCACCATCGGAAAGAAACAACCCACGTTCCGCTAGTTTCCTCGCCACTTGCGTCGACGACATAAGGTCCATCGTGAATGCAATGGTTGGCGTCCGCAGTTTGTCGGGCGCCGGTCCATAAACGCGGACCCCATTTATTTCGCGCAAACCGTTCCAAAGTCGTTCGACCAGTCGCTTGCCGCGTTGATGGAGTTCGCGAAACGCTGATTCCAAACTTTCACGGCGCGTCGAAGCCGGAGCAAGGGACGCGAGAAAGTCTACGGCTGCGGCCGCTCCGGCGATTCCTTCGTGATTTTGCGTTCCGGTCTCGGCCCGTTCCGGCGCTGCATCAGGCGCCGGCATCAGTTTCGGAAAATCGAGCGACTCGAGCAGCTCGTGCCGGCCGTAAAGAATCCCGATATGCGGGCCATAGAATTTGTATGCGGAACAAGCGAGAAAATCGCAATCCCATTGCTGCACATCAATCAATCCGTGTGGCGCGTAATGAACGGCGTCGACAAAAATTTTCGCACCAACGGCATGTGCCATTTGCCCGGCGTGCCGGACGTCGTTGATCGTACCAAGCGCGTTCGACGCCGCGCCGATCGCGACCAGTTTCGTTCGATCTGTTATTAGTCGCGAAAAATCTTCCCAGTTTACTTCGCCGGTTTGCGGAATCATTTTCGCCATGCGCACGGTCACGCCGCATTCTTTCTCCAGCCGGCGCCACGGCGCGATATTCGCATGATGATCTAACTCCGTGACTACAATTTCGTCGCCCGGCTGAAAGTGGCGGGCAAGCGCCCGGCCCAGATGAAAAGTCAGTGTCGTCATGTTCGCCCCAAAAACGATTTCAGCCGGAGTTGCGTTTAGGAAATCCGCCAGGACCCCGCGTGCCACGTTAATGATTGAGTCAGTTTCCTCACTCGTCGGATACGTCCAATGCGTGTTTGCGTTGTGGTGGAAAAGATAATCATTCATCGCTTTCACCACGCTGCGCGGAACTTGAGTTCCTCCCGGTCCATCGAAATACGCGACGGGGTGACTGTTATGAACGCGCGTTAGCGCCGGGAAACATTGACGTATTTCGGCGGCCGATATGACCGCGGAGGGCGGCGATGAAAGAATCGTATTCAAGTTGAACAGAAGGTAACGAAGCTAACGAACCGAACAACATCAGAGGTTAAGCTTTTCGGCCATTCGCTCTGGGCAGGCAGAAGTTTCAGTCGCGCTCGAAACGGAGCTTTACGTCCGTTGCAAGGACGGCTACAACGCCTGCATGCGAGTAGTCCCATTTTTGTTAGCTATCTTGCTTGTATCCTCTGCGGCTGATGCGCAGATTCGTCAGTTCAATCTTAAAACGATCGAGCGACTCGGAAATGAACTCACCCGTGTAAGCCAGCAACCTGAGCGGGGAGCAACCGATGCCGTTCGCAAACGCGCGAAGCAGACGGCCATGGCGGCCCTCAGTGGTAAACTCTTCAACATTCACTACGACTACGTGGTGCTCGACGATCCCGATGGCTCTGGTTTTCTCGTCTACGCCTTGGGCTCGAAGAGCTCGAATGAAGTAGTCCTCGCTGGTCATTTCCGCGTAACCGTTTCGGCTGACGGCAACAAAGCAGAGCGGGTGGATGCTTTATCCAGAAGTTTAAACGTGGTACCGAAACAAGGGCCAAACGGCCAGAAAGCCGCGGAACTGTGGATCGTCCAACTGGTCAGCAATATTCCGGTCGAGACGTTCATCTACCTCTCCAATCTTCATCACGCCCCAATCATTGTGGGAACGCTCGACCGGAAAAGTGGGAAGTGAAGGATGGCAGGATGGAAATCATCCACACCCGACCGGGTGCTCCTGGGCGATAGTTGTTCAAGTGGCGACTGGCACAGTCGCGCTACGACTCATTGAACGTTGGATGTTGAACATCGAATTCCGCATCTACTATCTCCTA
>JBKPQI010000283.1:0-6888 GCA_046733975.1 Verrucomicrobiota bacterium | reverse complement strand
CTCCGTTACCGTCCTTATCCGTCCAGCGAAAGGTGATCCAATAACAAGCGAAAGCGACGTTCCCGGTTACTTTGAGGGCCGCAGGCTTAAACTCGCCTGTTTTGAACGTCAGCCCCTTGCTCGTTTGGGCAGTAATCCAATCAGTGATGTGATCTTTATCAACCGGCATGGGATTGACCGACGGCCAACCCAGGAAGTCTTCATGCCACAGGTTCGCATAGGCAGCCAGGTCGTTCTTCTCAACGTATTGCCAATATGCCCGCTCACGCTCCCACAGCGTTTGCTCGTCCGCTGCTGTATCCGCTGCAAAGCTCTGCGCTGTCACCGCCAGGATGCAGATGATCAAGAGGAGCCGTAGTTCCATGGTTCTAACGGGATCGAGGTGTTTGCATCCCGCTATTTTGTAACGAACGCGCGATCAGCTACCGCGCCCGAGAGGGCGCGCGCGTTGAACGTTTTCGCCACTGTGACCCGGAAAACAGAGCAGGGGTTTGCCTGTAGAGGGCTAACGGGGCTAACGAGAATTACAAGGACATTTCCCTTTAACACACCGCGGTTGGGTCGCAGCGAGGCCGTGGGCCAAGGGCGCAGCGATCAGTGGCTATGTCAGCGCAACGGCCTGGAAGGAGCTGACCACGTCGTCAGGGCCCCCTTCGGTGAAGAAGCATTCGTAAAAACCGGGGCCCAGGTCCCAGTAGTCGCCCTTGTAATATTCATCGCGATAAAAACGCCACACCCCGCTCACGACAATGACGCAGCTGATCCGGTCGTTCCAGAAATCACCGAGGTAATGGAAACTGAGATTGGTCCGGGCGCAGGCGCCCTTAAATCCGACGTGATCGTAAATGATGACTTCGGGCAGCCGCAGATTTCCCTCAATCGGTTTGCCGTGTTTCCCCTTGAGCTGCGCGGCGCAGGCATGATAGCTCAAGCCCCCGACATTCCACTTGGTATCGATGACGGCGCCGTTCTCCGGCGCAAGATCGGTTTTGGATACGTGTTTGCTCATAAGCGACGATTTCTTTTCATTTCAACAGAGGAACCTGTAAAGGGCAAAGCTAAAAAGCTGAGAGGCTGAAAACTGAAGTGGGAGGAGCATGAGTATGAGCAAGAGCATGATCGGTTAAATGCGCGCCTCGCGGTTCGTGGTGCGGAGGCGGATCGTCTTCTGCGTGAGATCGTGAGTCGCGCGAATGAAACGAACGGTCCGGCTTTTGGCGCGCATCAAGATGGAATGCGTAACCGCTGTTGCCCCCTGTGAACGGACTCCGCGCAAAAGCGCGCTGTCGCTGATGCCGGTGGCGCAAAAAATGATGTTTTTTCCATTCGCGAGATCGTCAGCTGAATAAATCCGATCCAACTCCTTTTCCCAACCGTCTTCGATCAATTTTTTCCGTTCTTTGTCATCGCGCGGCCACATTTTGCATTGCATGTCGCCACCGAGACATTTAATGCCTGCTGCCGCCAGCACCGCCTCGGGTGATCCGCCGATTCCCATGTAAAGATCAATCCCGCTGTCGGGAATCGCCGGTGCCATGGCTGCAGCAATGTCGCCATCCCCAATCATGCGGAGCGAAGCGCCGACGCTGCGGATTTGGTCGACGATTTCCTTGTGCCGCGGACGATCGAGCATCATGACCACGACGTCCTGAATGCGCTTGTCCAACGCGCGCGCGACGATGGCGAGCGTTTCGGGAATGGGCGCTTCCAATTTCAAATCATCGCCGCGCCGTTGCATGTACTGAATCACGCGCAAGCCGTAGGAAAGTTTTGTCATGTAGAATGCCGGAATGTCGCGCAGTGCGACTTTGACACCTTCCTCCGGACTCGCGGCCGCGATACAACTGATGGAGTTCGGCGCGCCTTTGGAAATATTGGTTGTGCCGTCGATCGGATCGATCGCGATGTCGAACTGGGGCGTGCCTGGCAGCCAGGTGCCAAGCTGTTCGCCTTTGAAAATCCCAGGCGCGTTGTCCTTGATCCCTTCGCCGATTACGACCTCGCCGCAGATGTTCATCAGATCGAACATGCCGCGAATGGCGTCGCTGGCCGCGGCGTCCGCGGCTTCCTTGTCGCCACGGCCGAGCCATTTCAGGGAATTGAGGGCGGCGGCCTCGGTTGCGCGCAGGAAATCCACTTCGATGATGCGTTCGATGTCGTGATAGTTCTGCTTCGGTAGTCGCGGCATGAGGAGCGGGTACATTGCTCGCCATTTGCCGCCTGACAAGTGTGCGGGGAGGTTACGCTTCCAGCGAGTCAGCCACGATGGCTAACTTCCATTTCCACTCCAGAATCGTATTGGAATAAACGCGGGTACGTCGCGGGCATACGTTTCGTACTCGCGGCCGAATTGGTCGCGCAGAAGTTTTTCTTCGCTGCCGATGCGCAACACCGTGCCGAGATAGTAAACGATCGAAGCGACGATAAGGCCGAGCCAATGTCCGCGGGCCAGGCTGGATACGACAAGCATTCCGAACATCCCGGTATAAATCGGGTGGCGAACGATCCGGTAGGGTCCGCGCCGAACTAGTTCGTGATGCTCGAGGATGCGTGCTTGCAAACTCCATTGTTGGCCGAGCGCGCGCACGGCTGCAGTCACAAAAATCAAAGACGCGAAGACCAATAGAACGATGACCGCGGCGACGAAGTATTGCGCGTGCCAATCGATCGGCAAAAAGGGCGTGAAGGGTTTGCGCCCGATCGTCCAAGCGATGGCGAACGCGAGTCCCTGAACGAAGATCGCGATGATGGAACGCGAATCGGCCGTTCTGGTTCTGCCGCGAGATCGCTTCGTCAGGAGCAAAAAAATTGCGCCGAAGATGACGAAACTCGCGATGACAAAATTCAGCGGCCAAAGATAAAGCCAGCGCGGCATTGCGTAATAAAGATTAGCCGCGGATCGCACAGATTCGAATTGATCAACTACACCCGCGGATCGCGTGGAAAATGACCACTGGAGGGCGCCGTGTTGTCGACGCCCAAATTTTGGGACACGACAGCGCCCGTCCCTCTAAACGTGCGCAGAATTCGAAGTTCATCTCGGTGCCTCAGCCATCGCGTCGTGATGAGTATGAAGAGAAGGCCGAATGCGAAGGAAAACTTGGAAGCCGTATCCAAGATCGTCGCCATAATAACGCGATAAATCGTCCGGCCGATGGTCGATGGTGAACTGCGCGCCAAGACCTACGTCAATGCCGTCGCCATGGGTGAAATCGTGGACGTAGCCGAACGAGGCAGCGAAAATGGGAAAGATTTTTTCCTCGTCAGAGCCACGAAGCACCAGTTCATGCCCCGATTTTTCAACGCGCTCGAGCCGGGTGTAGAAAGTGTCGCGCCCGCGTTGGTAATCCGATTCGAGAAGGAAAGACTGGGTTGTGCCCTCGTGAGTATCATCGTTCTGTCCCCACACAAAGCTGGTAGCCCAGTTCGTGTCGTGGCCGAGCGCCTTATTATATACGATCGAAGCGGTGGTTCGGTGCCGCTTTGCCGCCGGCTCGCTCGCTTCCGGGCTTTTTAGGTAACCATGTGACACTTGCAAAGCGAGGTCCGGGGTCGGATTCCACGAAATTCGTCCACTGGCGGAATCAAAGCGTGGTTGATCGAAATCGTAACGGTCTTCGTTCGGCTCGCGTCCGGTGAAAACGCTGCCTTCGATTTTGATCGTGCGCCAGACCAGTCCGGCCGTGGCGACACCGAAAGTAACGTGACTGGAATCCTGCCAATGATGCCCGATCGGCGCGTCCGGGTCGTCCATGGCGGAGATCCGATGCATGAAGGTCGGCGGGCCGAGCGCCGGTTCGCCTGGATAACCAAAATAGATGTAGCCGGAAAAATCCTCGGTCAGCTTTTGGGAATAGGACAAGGATAATTCGCTGAAGAGATCGTGTGGATGTTGCCGGTCGTGCAGCGGCTGGTCGTGCCACGTTTCGCCCGATTGGAAGAGGAGGGGATATCCGCGGCCGCCTTCGGTGAGTGGATCGAGACTCATCATCAGTCGGAGCCCGAGTTGCGCGCTCTCGCCAAACGGATGCGAAAACATTCCCATGATCCAGTTCGGCGCATCGATTCGATCGTCGCCGCGTCGCGTGCTGACGTTGGTGTAGCGCGGGAAGACGGCGCCATGAAGCATGAGCATGTTGTCGCCGAACATGAACATGCGTCCGTACATTGGCGACGAATCGGGCAGCCAGCTGGTTCCGGAACCCTCGCGCGTCATCGGATCGGTGAGACTTACCGAGGACTGCATTTTCATCTCATCCATCGCATGCCCTTCGTGCCGCTGATGATTGTGGTGATGCATCGCATGACTCATCTGTGCGTTGAGCGTTGAGGGTTGAGCGTTGGGCGTTGGGTGTTTTTCTTTTTTGCCCACCGGCACCAATTCCATGCCGCATTTCGGACATTTCCCCGGATGATCCTGCACTACTTCCGGATGCATGAGGCAGGTGTATTGCATTTTTTGCGGCGTGCCAGTCGCAGTTTGCGCGGGCAACCCCGAATGGATGGTCGTAATTAAAACTAAGATTAAAAAATTTTTGAGCATTAACAGTGTGGATTACCTCCGCCGGTTGTTCGCCGGCGGAGGCATCCAATTTGAGCTCCGTTCTTAGCGGGCGCAGCAGTGGCCGCCGGAGCAGCACTTGGCGCCGCCACAGCAATCAGCACGCTGCGAAGTCGCAGTCGCCGTGCCGATCGTAGCCAGAGCAATGATCATCATCAAAAGGTACTTCATAAGAGTCCCTCCTGTTGAAATTCGATTATATCTCGCTCATGCCTGAGCGAGCCGACGCGAACCGAGAGTTAGATGCGCGGCGGTGGAACAGGTGGACGATCAGATCGTGATGACGAAGCGGTGTCCTGGCTGACAAACTTCTCGGCACGTTCCGAAGAACAAATATGAACTGATGCCGATGCCAGGAACAATGAAAGGCCCACGTTGCAAGCCGAGCAGCACTGTGAATCCTGCGACTGCACCGGTTGGCCACCACCGCAATGCCCGCGCTCGCCTTGCATATGTTTGCAACAGCTCATCCGATGTTGCGGAGGTTGCACTGGCGCGTCGCCAAAAACGGGCAGGGTGACGGCGAAAATGGACAATGCAACGACTAGAACGCAGCCGCGCGAAAACGCCGTGATCACGAGCGCAAAGGTACCACTTTGCGCGGATGAATCAACGCGCGGGTCGCACGTCCGTTCGGAAGTTAGGCTGGAAGCCTAACTTCCCATATCTTCGCGCTGAACCCGTGGTGGCATTGGCGCGACATTGCCCGATGTGACGCCTTCCGGTGGGACGACGTCGGGATCCGCGGCCGCCATTGTCGGGGATTTTGAGAAATCCGGTTGCTTAATGCGGGTTGCCATTAACATCGCGGTGAAAAGAAGCGCGGCCGCTAAGTAATATCCCGCCGCGGGAACATGAAAGGAATGTTTCGGGTCGATGAACCAGGCAAAGGTCCACGAAAATAAAAACGGGCCGATGACAAACGCGATTGAGCGCAGACTGCTGATCGCGCCCTGCAGTTCGCCTTGTTCACGTTCACTTACGTGATGCGTCATGATCGTCTGGGCGGCAGGAAAGGAAATATTCCACATCGAGATAATGGGAATGGATGCCATGTAGATCGCGCCGTTTTGGGCCAGGCCCGCAACCACCATTCCGACGGCACCGAAAAACTGGCCGAAGTAAAGGGTGCGACGTTCGCCAAGCCAGGCCACGATGCGAGCGCTCAGGCCGGCGGAAACCAGCGCAGTGCAGACACCGACGAAAAAGAGCGAAGTACCAATACTCCGCGGATCCCATGCGAATCGATAAATGGCGTAGAGGGACCAGATGGCGAAGATCTCGTGCGAGACATAGGCAAGAAATTGAATCGACGCCAGCTTCCACAGATCGGGATGCGAGCGCAGCAGAACGAGCGATCCGATGGGATTAGCGCGGCGCCAGGTAAATTGTTTGCGCTGCTCGGTCCGCAGAGATTCCGGCACGAATAGAAATCCGTAGAGCCAATTCAACAAGCTGAAGCCAGCGGCAACCCAAAAAGCCATGCGGGGATTGGTATTGCCGACGAGACCGCCGATGGCTGGACCCAATGTGAAACCAATTCCGAACGCCGCACCGATTAATCCGAACGCGCCGGCGCGTTTTTCCCGCGGGGTGACGTCAGCGATATACGCCATCGCGGTAGGGACGCTCGATGCCGTGATACCCGAAACGATGCGGCCGAGTAAGAGCCACCCGATGGAGGGCGCTAATGCCATGACGATGTAATCCAGACCAAGTCCCAAACTGGAAAGCAACAACACTGGCCGCCGGCCGACGCGATCAGATAGAACGCCGATGATTGGTGAAAAGAAGAACTGCATCGCCGCGAAGACGGTGAGGAAAATCCCATTCCAATCGGCCGCCCGTTTCATGTCGTTGTTCAGGAAACCGAGAACTAATTTTGGCAGGACCGGTGCGATGAGGCCGAGAGCCAGCATGTCGAGCACGACCGTGACGAAAACGAAAATAACGGCGGCTTTGCGTGACTTCATTTGCGTGCGTACGTAACGGCCTGAAGTTGAAGCGCAACAACCTCTGCCGTCATCCCGAGTGTCGGTCGAGGTATCCCGTGGTGTTACCTTTAAACTTGCGCATCGGGATCCCTCGACTTCGCTCGGGATGACGAGAAGCGACTACTGCCCGCCGGCCGCGCGGGCTTCGATTTCGGCGAGCGATGGTTTTGCGTTTTCGATCCAGTCGCGCGTGGCCGCGATGTCCTGCTGCTCGTCGACCGGGATGGCGCGCGGTACTGGCGCGGTTCCTTCCGCAATTTCGCCGGTAGGAATGTGCAAACGTTTCCAATGCCTGCCGTGCCGGTACAAAGCATAATACATGGTCTTGGCTTC
>JBKPQI010000282.1:0-7129 GCA_046733975.1 Verrucomicrobiota bacterium | reverse complement strand
CGCATGGGAAGCGCAACTGCCAGACCAGCCGGACGGGAAAAAGCGCAGGATCCACGCTCAATTCACCTGGCCGCAAAATCACCAGGCGATTCGGATCAGCAATGAATTCGTTATCGATGGGAAGCCGAGTCCGTACGTTGACGGTCTCTATGCCTGGGATCCGCAACAGCACGTCATTTTGTTCTGGTACATTGGCGCGGACGGCAGTCTGACCAAAGGCACTGTGAAAACCGATGGCGCAACGCTGGTGCACGACTTTGAGGAGACTCAATCGGACGGAAAAACGGCGAAGTATGTAGCGCGAGTCACGCCGAATGAGCAGGGTTGGCGTAATGAAATCTTCGCTCGGAGCGACAGCGGGCTGAAGCCAATCGTCGGAGTGCAATACACTCCGGCGCGACGAGGCGCATCAACTTCCGCAGCAGGCGGAGTTGCAAGCGACTGGTAACCAGTGCCGAACGCGCAATGAAAGCGCCGTGGCGGCGTGGTACCGCGACTGCAATCACTCGTTAGTGCCTATGGTTTAGTATCTGCCGACATGCTATCACTGGAGATAGCGCAAGGGTTGAACTGAGTTCGCGGCATGCCGAAATTGCGCCGCGAAATGAATCGACTTTATGGCTTTATTTGCGAACTGCGGCGGCGCAAGGTTTACCGCGCCGCGGCTGCTTATGCCGTGGCTGGATGGCTTGCGATTCAGATCGTGGCGACCGTGTTTCCTGCGCTTGGCCTGCCGGCTTGGACGTTACGCATCACTGTCATCACTGTCCTCGCAGGATTCCCCATGGTACTGGCGGTAGCATGGGCCTTCGATGTCGGCCTGCATGGCTTTCGAAGAAGCAAGGAAACTCCGGTGGATCACGCGTGTCCTCCGGCTTTCGTGCCGGGTCGCCGCAATGTTATCACGTTGGTCCTGCTCGGCGCCGCGATCTCGGCCCTTTGCGGCTACTTTCTTTTGTCGCGTTCACCGGCGGCGCCAATCGACAAGTCGATCGCGGTTCTGCCATTTGAGAATTTCAGTGAGGATAAAGATAACGAACACTTCGCCGACGGTGTGCACGATGACGTGCTCACGTCCCTGGCGAGAATCGAAGATCTAAAGGTAATCTCGCGCACGTCGGTGATGCAGTACCGGGCAAAGACACACAACATCCGTGCTATCGCGCAGGAGCTTGGTGTCTCTGCCATCGTCGAAGGCAGTTTGCGACGCTCGGGTAATCGAATTCGATTGGTTGTGCAGTTAATCGATGCGGTGCGCGACCGGCACATCTGGGCGCAGGAATATGATCGCGACCTGACGGATGTTTTTTCGCTTCAGAGCGCGCTCGCGCAAGAGATCGCGGCGCAACTGAAAGCGAAACTCTCGCCTGAAGAAGCGACACGCATCAAGCAGCGGCCAACGACGAACACGCAGGCCTACGAGCTCTATTCGCAAGCTCACGCGATGTACAGCCGGCCGGATGAGACCCTCGAGGTTCTTCAGCGCGTGGAGCAACTCTATGAGAAAGCCTCTCAGCTTGATCCCTCCTTCACTCTGGCTTTCGCGCGACTCTCCCACATCGAGAGCTGGATCTATTACCTTTACGATCCCACGCCGGAGCGTCTCGCGAAAGCGACAGCGGCGGCCAATGAAGCAATGCGACAAAGGCCCGACTTACCCGAATCTCACCTCGCCACTGGATATGTCGCCTACTACGGACAACGCGATTATGCGAAGGCGCTGGCCGATTTCGAAATCGCTCGCGCCGGTCTTCCCAATGATCCGGGCGTTCTGATGGCGATTGCATCCATCGAGCGGCGTCAGGGTAAATGGAAAGAAGCAGTTACCAATTTCGAGAAGGCGATGTCACTCAGTCCAGGAGACCCGATCGTGATCGAAAATCTGGCATTGACCTACGAAGCAGTGCGCGATTTCGCTGCCGCAGCAAAAACCTTCGACCGCGCCATTGCGCTCGTTCCGAATTCATTTGAAGCCAAATCGCTGCGGGCCGGGATAGACATCGAGTGGAAAGGCAATCTAAGTCCGATGCGAAATTTGCTGGCTTCACTTCCGGCGGACTTTGAATCGTTTGGCATGGTGGCGCTGGCGCGATTCAATCTCAACTTCTTCGAGCGGAATTTCGACGAAGCGTTGGCGGTATTGTGGCGCAGTCCGCTCGAGAATTTGCACGGCCAAACGAGCACACCACTTCCGAAATCCTTTCTCGCCGCCCAGGTTTATCGATTGATTCCGAACCCGCAGAAAGCACATGCCGAGTACGAGCACGCGCTGGAAATCGCGCAACGCGCGTTGGAGGAAAGCCCGCAGGACGCAGCGCGGCATGCATTGCTGGGCCTGATTTACGCCGGGCTGGGACGCAAAGAGGAAGCGCTTCAGGCTGGCAATCGCGCTTTGGAATTGTTGCCGGAATCCAAGGACGCAATGGACAGCCCTATTCTGGTCACCTCAATGGCGCGCATTCACGTGATGACTGGAGATGCGGAGAAAGCGATCGATCTTCTCCAGCACTTGGTTCAAATCCCTGCCGGATTGACCGTGCACGAGATTCGGCTGGATCCAACATGGGACGTGTTGCGAGACAACTTGCGGTTTCAGGCGCTGATTAAATAAATTCGGATCGATGCGTGAGATAGTAGTCGTCTCGCTCTGTCGAGGCGCCAGGGGAACGCGGCGACCCGCCTTCGCAGCACTTCGTCGCGGCGACAGAGCGCCGCGGCTACATTTCAGTGGGTCAGCGATGTAGAAGCTCGAATACAAGGAGAGCAGTGGCGACTAGGGCGGTTGTGCCAATGAACAGACTAAATTTTTTCCGGCTCCAGGTTGGGAGAACTTCACTCGGCGAAATGTCGGCGGTGCGTTTCATTCCATCGGGCGTTGCTTCAAACGCCCAGGAGATGAAGGCGATGGCGACGAAACCGATGACGAGGAGCACGATCAGAGTTTTGATCGCCCAACTTTGTACTTGGAGCGCGGGAATCAGTGCCAGCTCGACCAGGAGCCAGGCGATCACCGCGTAGGTTAAGGAAACCTTGAGAACGTTGCGGCGCCGTAATTCGTGGAAAAACGATTTCATTGCGTCGCTGTTTTGCCACAAGAAATCAGAAAATGAAAGTACGCGTCAATGTCATCCCGAGCGACAGCCGAGGGATCGCGCTGCGAAATCTTTAAGGTACCCCCTCGGGCTTCGTCGACTACGCTCGGGATGACCAGTGTATGGGAGGTTGGGCGTTGAAAATTCGTCCCTTCTTCCTTTTGTTAGCTCGTGGAATCCCAGCAACTGCTCAGCGTTCACGATTATCATAGAGTCACACGCAACAAACTGCCGAACGAGGTTCTCGATTACTTCGAGGGCGGCGCTCTCGATGAAATCACGCTGCGCGAGAATACCTCCGGGTGGGAACGGCTGAAGCTTTACTATCACGTGCTCGCAGGAGTCGGCGAGCGGGACTTGCGCACCACAATTCTCGGTCAATCCGTTTCCATGCCGATCGGCATTGCACCGACCGCATTTCACAAACTCGCAAACGAGGGGGGCGAGATTGCGACGGCCAAGGCCGGCAGGGCGGCCGGCACCCTGTTCATTCTTAGCTCTCTTTCGAACACGCCCATGGAGACGGTTCTTTGCGAGGCATCGAGCCCCCGCTGGTTCCAGCTCTATCTATACAAGGACCGCGCAATCAGCGGCGAATTGGTGCGACGCGCCGAAGCGGCCGGAGCGGAAGCAATTGTTCTGACGGTTGATGCGCCGGGCTTAGGGACACGCGAACGCGATATGCGAAATCGTTTCACCTTGCCGGAAGGTCTGACCGTCGCAAACGTGACGCCGTTGGGAAAAGGGCATGTGCCGGAAGTTCGGGGCAGCGGCTTGGCCGCATACGTCCACGACAATTTCAAATCGGATCTCGGTTTTCAGGATTTGGATTGGTTATGCCAGTGGACGCGGTTGCCGGTAGTGGTGAAAGGGGTCTGTCGCAGCGACGATGCGCGGCGCATTGCTGAGCATGGCGCGAAAGCCGTGGTGGTTTCGAACCACGGCGGACGCCAGCTCGATGGTGCTCCTGCGACTTGTGATGCGTTGCCGCACGTGGTCGACGCGATTGGCGACCGTTGCGAGGTTTACGTCGACGGAGGAATCCGTCGCGGTAGCGATGTGCTCAAAGCGATTGCGCTCGGTGCGCGTGCGGTGTTGGTCGGTCGCCCGATCCTGTGGGGCCTGTGCGTCGGGGGTGAAGAAGGCGTGGTGAATATTTTGAAAATGTTCCGGCGCGAATTGGACGAGGCGATGTTGCTTTGTGGTTGTGCGAAGCTCGAGGATATCGACGCGTCGCTTTTAAAAGACTAGATCATTTAAAAATGCTCGAGCCGGCGTCCTATGGGCGACGCGCGCGCTTCCCACAGGAAAGCGGCTACCGGGCAGAGGCCACCGTGCTATTTCGAACTGTAAAGAAAAATCCTACCACAATATCGAATTCGGCCACCGCTTCGCCAGGTAAGTGTCGACGCCGAAAACCCGGCCGGCGCGTCCGAAGAAAAGAAGCAATGTGATAATAATCAAAGCGCCGTCTTCGCTGTCGGGGGACCAAAAGATTCGTCCTTTCGCCAGCATGTAATTAAGGAAGATAAAGCCGGCTACTGCGGCGCCGAGCCGCGTCAGAGTTCCAGTGAGAAGTGAGATGGCAGCAAAGGCTTCGCCGGTCATCACAAGATAACTGAACAAACTGGCGTGCGGCATCACGACTTGTTGAACAAAGTGGAGATAGGGAGCGGACGCGCGGCGAGTCGTCACCCCGCGAAGAAATTCAAGCATTTCGTCGGCGAACGGATTGTCGCGAGTGAGTTTGCCCAGATCGGAGAGGAAGAGAATTACGCCGATGTAAATGCGCGGTATGACGAGCAGTGCGCGCGAGATCAAATTCACGTTGCAGCCGGCGGCATCGCGCGCCGAATGGAAGTTCATTTCATTTTGGACTGTTTCCCGCGTCGAAAATGACGGCGATATTGTCCGGGCGCAATTTTGAGCGCGCGTTGAAACACGGCACGCATCGAATTCACGTTTGCGAATCCGCATTCGCCCGCGATCGTCTCCATGCTGTTCTGACTCTCTTCCAAGCGACGCCGAGCCGTTTCGACGCGCAGACGCTCGACGAACTTCGCCGGTGTTGTTTTCATCTCCCTGGTGAACACCCGCGCGAAATTGCGTGGACTCATCGCGACGCGCTGAGCCAGCACCGGAACCGTGAGCGGTTTGTGCAAATTATCGAGCACCCATGCTTCCAGCTCGCGCAGCGGTTTTCGGTCGGTCGCCTGCAGCGAAAGCGCGGCGCTGAATTGTGCTTGTCCGCCCGGCCGACGCAAATAAAGGACAAGGTTGCGGGCAACCTGCAGTGCAAGTTGCGAACCGTGGTCTTCTTCGACCAGCGCCAGAGCGAGATCCATTCCAGCAGTGACACCGGCGGAGGTATAAACATTTTCATCGCGCACAAAAATCGGTTCCGGATCGACCTCTGTGCCCGGCGCACGACGAATCAAAACTTCGCACCAGGCCCAATGCGTGGTAGCGCGACGGCCATCAAGCAGACCCGCCCGCGCAAGCAGCATCGCACCGGTGCACACGGAACCGACACGCCGGATGCGAGGTGAAATCTTTCTGAGCCAGCGCACGACGTCGGCCTTCACTTCATCCCTTTCGATGGCGTCTCCACCGGCGACGAGCAGAGTGTCGATCTTTCCACGAACTTCCCGGAACGTTTTGTGAGCGCTGATTCGCACACCACAGTTAGTTAGAAGAGACCGGCTGACCGCCGCGCTAACTACCTCGATTGAATAAATTTCTGCCGCACCAGGATTTTCGCGACGAAACATGTCCGAGGCGCGGGCAAATACCTGGAGCGGCCCGACCAGATCGAGAATCTCGGTACCGGCCGCGCCAAGAAATACGATGCGACGAGTTGCGGTAGGAGCGCCGTTGCCCCGGTTCATCTTTTTCTTCTCACTCCTCACCTGTCGCTTGCCACCGGTGTTTTGTCGGCGCTCACGAATTGCCCGGGCGCGGTGTCGAACGTTCTCTTATCATCTTGGCTGCAGAAGTAATAAGTGACGCCGTTGAAAACAGACCGAGGTGACGTTTTTGCATCTACATCCATTCCACAAACCGCACACACGGGATGCTCCGCGGTTGAAACCGGCATGGTGGCATAAGTCTGATTAGATTCGGCGTTCATCCAGCCTTTTCCCTGATATTCCATGTTGTAAGCCGTTTTATCCGCGATCTCGCGCCCGTAGTAGCGTTCAACCACTCGGAGAGCGAGGTCGATTCCCGAGGAAAGTCCGCCTGCCGTCGCGAGATTTCCGTTTTCCACGAAACGCGCGCCGCGCTTGAGCTCAATGTTTGGAAACCTCATGGCGAAGGATCCAAATGCGCCGTGAAACGTAGTGGCAGATTTGCCATCGAGCAGGCCGGTTTTCGCCAAAATGAATGCGCCGGTGCAAACCGACATGGTGACGTCGGTGTTTTTTGTCATCTGCCGGATCCAATCCAGCATTGCTTTGCTCGGTTCACTTTGCGCCGGAATAACGATCACCTTGGGAGCCGGCGCATTGGCAAAGGTATACTCGGGAACAATCTTCATTCCGCCACCAGCGCGAATCGGCTTGGTCTTGTCCGATACGGTATAAAGACGAAACGGCTGCTCGCCGCTGGGCAGCATGACGTCTCGAAAAACTTCCCACGGACCGCAAAAATCGATGACAACTGCGCCTTCGGAAATGACGAAGGCGACGGGGATGGGCGGGGTTGGCCTAAGCGAGTCGGCGCTTTTCTCTGAGCTTGCGGCTAACGACACCTGAGCGAAAACAAAAATCGCGACTACGCCCACTGAGGCGGTTCTGTTAAACAAATTAACGAAGCTCAGGGTTCTCCTGAAATAATCCGATGTGTTCATGATGGGATGGTCGCCCTTCCCGGCCTGGCAGCAATGACAACAATCATCTCATTTCTGCCACCGCATGCGCGTGCACATTACGCCTCGTTATAAATCGCCCGGGTTACTACTAGAGCGGACTTCGGGGCTCGCCGAGCGCCGCTACAAACTGCAGGCGTGCGCTGTAAGGGCGGTGCAGAACCCCCGT
>JBKPQI010000281.1:0-5144 GCA_046733975.1 Verrucomicrobiota bacterium | reverse complement strand
GCCGCAGGCACCGCAACCAACGCAGCCGCAGCCGAAACGGCAGCGCAAGCCGGCGCTGACACCGCCTGGCGAAGGACCGGGGCTGGCGCCACCGACGTTGAGCGGCCACTGAAATGCCAGAAACTGAAAGAACTTTCGCTGTCAGACCCCAGCTGCTTCTTTCGTTCGTAAGCTTCGCGTCGTGGAAGCTTTGTCTTAGAATTCTCGGCCGCGTTTTTCCGGACCAATCGCTGCGAGAAGAATAATTGCGAGGAACACGACACATTCCACCATTGCCATGGTTAACGCGTAATTTGCTTTGCCATTGGCAGTGCGGAAACGCTCCGCTAACCAGGCTTGTTGCTGGGCGGCGTACGCGGCCGCGAAGTTTCCAAGTTGATAAACCAAACCTGGAAATGTTCCGCGAAAATCAGGCGGCGAGAGTTCGTTGAGATGCACCGGCACGACGCCCCAGGCCCCTTGCACCATGAATTGCATGAGGAATCCGCCGGCAATAAGCAGCGGCGTAGCGGGTGCAAAAATCCAGGCTGGAATCAAAATGATTCCGCAAACTGCTGCCAGAATGATGCAGCGACGCCTGCCCCATCTTTGCGAAAGAAAACCAACGACCGCCCCACCAACAATCGCGCCAAAAGCATAAACGATGGTAATCATCGATTTTTCGCTGACACCGAAGCCGCGCTGTTTTTCCAGAAATGTCGGGTAGAGATCCTGCGTCCCGTGCGACATATAATTAAATGCCGTCATGAGCAGGACTGCGTAAATCAAGAGCAGCCAGTGTTCACGAAGGATGCGCCCTAGACCCGTTCCTGACGTTTGTCCGCTGGTGCGGTTACGTTCCCATACCGGGGATTCGGGCACGTGAGCGCGAATGTAAATGACCAGCAGCGCTGGCAGCGCGCCTACGACAAACAATCCGCGCCAGCCGAAATGCGGAAACACGATCCAATAAACCAGCGCGGCCAGGAGATAACCGAAGGCATAACCTTGCTGTAAAATTCCCGAGAACAAGCCGCGCGTATGCGTCGGTAGAGATTCCATTGCCAATGACGCGCCCAAGCCCCATTCGCCGCCCATTCCGATTCCAAACAAGGCGCGCAGCAATAGAAAAACTGTGAAATTCGGCGCGAAAGCTGTGAGCAATTCGACAATCGAATAAAAGACGATGTCGATCATGAGCGGGATGCGACGTCCAAATCGATCCCCCAGCCACCCGAAGATGAATGCGCCCAGCGGACGCATCATGAGAGTCACCGTGATGGCAAAGGTGACTTGCTCGATGCTTCTCCCGAATTCTTTTCCAACGGACGAAAAGACAAATGTGAGAAGGAAGAAATCGAGTGCGTCCAATGTCCAGCCGAGAAAGCAGGCAATGAAGGTTTGGCTCTGAACGCGGTTGAGTGATTTGAACAGCCAGACCGCTTCCACGCTCAGTCAACTAAGCGTCACGTCGAGCGAAGTCGAGATATCTTCCATCGCATCGACCAGTTTCCCGATGGCAAAGTCGATTGGTTCTGCTGCCCAAGTGTTAATCAGCGGCAGAGAATTGAACCCTGCCATCATTGCGCAGCGGACAACCTAACCTAGCGGGACTATTACCTGTCACTTAAACGTGAACTGCGCGTAATGTGACGTGCCGTCGCTTAGCTTCACCTGCAAAGTCCGACAACCTCCTGCCCACGTCTTCGTCGTCTGCCAGTTGTAGATGAATTGCGTGCCGTCGAAGCGGAACACGGTCGAGCCCGGAGCGGACAGCTCTTCTACTACGTCAACGGGGGCCGAGCCGCAACCCACGCTTCCGGAGGTGAGCCCATTCGGAGCCAATGTACCGAGGTCGCTGATGAGGTTGCCAGTGGCATCTTTCAACTGCCACTTGATCGGAATTGTTTGACCGGCCTTCGCCGAGTTGAGCGTCGGCAAGTTGTCAATCGGCTGGAAGAAGCCTACAAAAATGTACTGCACGTCAATGTACACCGTCTTGGTGGCAGCGTTATAGTTGATAGTCGCTGCTGCATCCACCTTGAGCGCCTGGTTGGCACCTGCGCCCAATACGGTCCCGGCAGGCGGAGTGTAGGTCAGTGCGCCGGGAGCGCTTCCACCCGTGACGCCAGCTACCGTCGCGTTCAACTGGGCGGCGCCCAGCGGTGTACCGATAATGACGTTTGCAGGATTCGCCCAAGTAATGGTCTGGTTCGCCTTGTTAATGGTCAGGGTCCCGTTTGTCGGAATAATACTATAGTTCGGATTACTGCCGAGCGTCACGGTAACTACATAATCGCCGGCGTTGGAGAACTTCGTTGCCAGCGTAGTGAGCGTATAGTTCAGCGTATCGGTGCCGACTGCCCCCATGACCGCTGCTGTGAGTGAGGGATTATCATCGCCGTAGGTCTTAACTTTGTTATCCGCCTTTACGGTGGCCGGACGCGGATTGATGACAAAATTACTTCCGGCGTTCGTGATGTTGTAATTGCTAAGCACCGCGTATGGGCTCAATACCGCAGTAATATGATAAGGTCCTCCAAGGACGGTTTCACCTGTAGCACGGCTGTAGCTCGCGGTGACTTGGTCGGCGGCGACGAAGTTACTACCGCTTCCGGTCGTAAGGGGACTCGGATCCATGTCGCCGTAGGTTTTGCTGCTGGGATTAGTCGTCCATGTCGCCGGCCGCGTGTTGATGGTGAAGCTGGCGCCCGCGTTCGTGATGGTATAATTGGATAGAACTCCTACTGGAGCCAGATTGGCCGTGATGTGGTATGGTCCTCCTAACACGGTTTCACCTGCTACACGAGTGTAGGTCGCCGTCACATTATCGGTAGCGAGGAAGCCGGTTCCTGATCCGGGTGCTACCGCGTCGCCCGTGGTCAACGGATTAGGATCTGCGTCGCCGTAGGTCTTGCTGTTATCACTCGTGATCCACGTCGCCGAGCGAGTACTAATTGTGAAGGCTGCGCCCGTATTCGTGATATCGTAGTTATCCAATACGCCTGCGGGATTCAGAGTAGCGGTAATGTGATACGGTCCGCCGAGCACCGTTTCACCTGGAGCGCGAGAGTAAGTTGCGCTTATTCCGTCAGCCGGGACGAAGTTTGACCCAGTGCCTGTAGTCAGCGGGGCAGGATCATTTTCACCGTAGATTTTGCTGTTCGGATTGGTATTCCAGGTCGCGCTACGCTTGATAATGATGAAGTCGGCACCCTCGTTAGTGATGATGTAGTTGGCCAATACTCCGGCTTCAGCGTGCAGCGTAGCGGTGATGTGATAAGGGCCGCCTGCAACCGTCTCGCCCGCGGCACGGGTGTAAGTGGCCGTAACATTATCGGCGGCCAGGAAGTCACCACTCCCACTGGTCAACGGATCAGGATCGTTATCACCATAGGTTTTGCTGTTCGGATTGGTGGTCCAGGTGGCATGACGCGCGCTGATGGTGAAGCTGGCGCCGGTGTTAGTGATGTTGTAGTTGTCCAACACGCCGGCTGCGGCGTGCAGGGTGGCGGTGATGTGATAGGGACTGCCTGCCACTGTCTCGCCCGCTGCGCGGGTGTAGGTTGCAGTGACGTTATCGCCAGCCGCGAATCCCGAGCCGCTTCCCGTCGTTAACGGATCAGGGTCATTATCGCCATAGGTCTTACTGTTCGGGTCCGTTGCCCAACCAGCGTCGGCCTTATCGATTGTCAGCGTGCCGTCCTTGAACACAGTGAAGTCGTAGTTGGCAGCCGTCAGTGTTCCCTCTGTTGGAGTGATGGTGTAGGTGCCTGCGTTAATCGCACCGGTAGCGGCTCCGGTGTAGGCGGCATTCCCAGTAACCACGCTGCTGGTGTCGCCATTAACGAAGCCGGTGATCGTAGAAGTGAAGGGAGTGAAGAGATGGCCGTCGTAGGTCTTGGATTTGTCATCCGCGGTGATCGTGAGATGCGCCTTGTTCACCCTCTGCGTGACGCTGCCGTTGCTCGCCAGGTAGATGCCACTCGGCGTGTAGCAGGCGGAGATCGTGTGGCCGGGAGCGCTCAGCGAGGTTGTCGTGAAGCTGGTAATACCGTTGTTGTCGAGGTTAGTAGGTCCGGCCAACACGCTTCCCGAGCAGGTTGCGCTATCGTAGAAAGTGACACTGCCGGTCGGCGTTCCGCTGGCCGTTGTGACCGTCGCGGTAAAGGTCACTGACTGGCCGTAAGTCGAGGTGTTGTTAACAGAAGACGAGGTAACAACCGTCGTAGTAGCTGGATTGTTGATGGTGAAGGTCTGAGTAGCCGAAGTGCCACCACCGGGTCCGCTATTCGTGACCGAGACACTATCTGTACCGACAGTGGCGCCGGCTCCGATTGTGATGTTTGCCGTCAGCTTGATGCTGCTGCTTACGGTGACGCTATTGACCGTAACGTTCGTGCCGAATCCAGTAACGGAACTGACGCCCTGAATGTAGTTCGTGCCGTTGAAGACGACATCCAGTGTCTGATTCAGGTTTCCGCTTGTAGGAGCGATGCTCGTCAGGGTGGGCGAAGGATTATTAATAGTGAACGCCGCGCTTGTAGTCGCGGTCAGCCCTGCGCTGGTAGCCTGAAGCGTGTAACCGGTCCCGCCCTTGTTAATCGAGAGATCGTTAAATGTCGCAACCCCATTCACCGCGTTGACTGGCGTCGTACCGCTCAGCGTTCCGCTGCTCGGGTTTGTGCCAATCGCCATCGCGATTGAGGCGCTGCTGGTGTTCACCAGGTTGCTGTTGGCATCCTGGACTTGAACTGCCACTGCCGGTGTGATGGTCTGACCCGCAGTAGTCGTCGTGGGCTGCTGTATGAACGCTAGCTTGGCCGCTGCACCTGGATTGACTTGGAAAGGATTGCTCGTTCCAATTGCGCTCCCGCCGCCGTTATCGGTCGCGGTGATGGTGAAATTTCCCGTGTTCGTGATCGTTACGGGTTGATTGGTTAGAACACCATTGGTAAATGCCGGCGTCGTCACCGGCGCACCGGCAAGAGCTCCAGTCGAGGTAAGCTTTACCTTGAAACCGTTACCACTGTAACCGACCACCGTATTGTTACCGGCATCCTGAGCGCTAATCGTAATGTTAAATGCGGTTCCGGCGCTCTGCGGGCTCGTGATGGTAGCGAAACTGAAGTGATCAACGGTTGTGCTGGCAACAACCGTGAACG
>JBKPQI010000280.1:0-9988 GCA_046733975.1 Verrucomicrobiota bacterium | reverse complement strand
AAGGCGAGAATTCCCGCCGCAGATCTGTGAGGATGTTTCGGCTTAACTTAGCGAGTCAATACTGAAGCTCCCGCATTGCTGCGCTATCGCAGCGGCCTTCACTCCGGATTGTTCCTGCTTAAGATGATGACGTACCTGTCATCAAAGTTGGCTACAATCTTTGCAAGATCAAAGAATCAAAATGCGTCAAAAACGTCCACGAGAGCTATCCCGGTTTCCTCGTTTTTTCCTGAAACGATTGCGGTGAAGGTCCCAGGCGGCAAAGTCGTTAGGATCGCGGCCTCTTTATCGTTCGGTGGAAACAAGCCAGTAGCTTGAATTTCCTTTCGCTGCGATGATTTCCAATCGTCGTTCACTGCGACAACTGAACCATTTGCGTCAACCAGCATCAGAGTCGGGTCCGACAAGATGCCAGCAATATTGAATGGCGATTGAGCTAAAGTCGGACCCAGAGCTCGGATCAGCGTCATCCTATCTCCATTCCCGCCGCTAAGAATAACGCCACCGATCATGACATTGTCCCCCGTTCCGACAAAGCCGCGGGTCGAAACGTTAGCAAGTTTAGACGCTGTTCCGGTACTTCGATCGTTTATCTCAACAAGCCCCACCCCACTGGCACCATTTTTCCCCCGCAAGACCGCAGTAAAGCTACCCGGCTGTAGCGTGACCAGGATCGCAGGCTCACGGGAATCGGAGGGTTGCAAGCTGATTGGAATCTGATCTGCATTGGCCGCGGCCTGCCAATCGTCGTTCGAAGCAATCAGATTGCCGCTCGAATCGAAAAGATCCAGGGTGGGATCTTGCAAGGCATTCGCAACCTGAAACACGCTCAAACTAGGGCCGAGCCCCCTAACAACAACCCGCTTTGGCTTGGATCCGGAAATAATGAAACCGGCAATGGCTGAACCACTGCCAGGGGCGAGTACCGCCTCCTGACGAGTCGTGGAACCACTCCGACTGCTACCTTGCACGAATACTCGAGTGGAAAGATTCGTGGCCACCGGCGGTTCGATCGCAATACCACCTGCTCCGCCCGGAACGGCCGCGACTGTAAACAGCGCGCCGGTTGAATCTATCTCAACGACGGATTTATTCGCGGTCAGGAATAAATTTCCAGCCTCATCAAATGCTAGATCGTTTAAGCCAGCCAATTCCGGATCGTCGGCACTTGTATCCACGAGAAATACGACACCTGAGGGAAGGACAAAAAATAAGGCCTCCGCACCAGGGTCGGTGACCCACAAAAATCCAAACGCATCAAATGCAAGGCGATGTGGTTTGGAAATTCCGGACGCGAACGTGGTCTGTCTGCCGTCGGGAGTGAACTTTAAGATCAGGTTGCGACTAGGAACCGCGACGTATAAATTTCCCGCGGAATCGAAGGCTAATCCTTGCGGGTTTGAGAGACCTGAGGCGAAAACTTTGCGACTGCCATCCGGAGCAAATTGAAAAATTGCGGCCTCACCTGCATCAAGATCCTGGCTTTTTTGAGAAACAAAAAGATTCCCGGCCGCATCGAAGGCCATGCCAGCAACATCCACATCTGAAGCAAAGGTGCTTTTTACCCCTGAGGGGCTGACCTTCTTGATCGTCTTGGCCGATCCGTTGCTTACAAAAAGGTTCCCGCTCGAATCGAACACCATCGTTTCAGGTTCGTCGATGCTTGTGAACGTAGTCTCCGTGAAAATGATGTCATCAGAGGAAGAGAATTCGAAGACGACGTTTTGCTTAAGTGCGCCGACAAAAAGGTTCGTCTGACCACGCGCCATGGGCGAGAAGAACCCTGCCGCTAAACAAGCAACAGCGGCTCTACAATAAACCGAACGGCAGGCGCTACTCATTTTTCGATCTGCGTCACCGATGGCACAATTCCGCCGATGGCTACTTCTTGTACATTGGCACTTCCGGTAATTGCGGCGGCTGCACCAGTTCCTCTTCTTCTTCCGTCGAGTTTAGCGGAGTGCCCGCTGGCGTTACCAAATGCGCCGTGACAAAGATAACAAGATTGCGCTTAACATGCTGGTCTACGTTCGTGCGAAATAACCGTCCCACGATCGGGATATCTCCGATGATAGGCGTGCGATCCTCCGTCTTTTGCACATCTTCGCGCATCAATCCGCCGAGCACGACGGTCGAACCATCATAGACGCTGACACTTGTCGTGACCTTGCGTGTACTAAAGATCGGCTGATTAATCACGTTCTGGGTAAGAAGAACCTGCGAGTTCAACGGGTTCGTGAGGACGCTAGGATTTATGCCGAAGATTGGGCTTCCATAATTAACGAAACCTTCGAACTCGACGACTTGGGGGACCAAGTTGAGATCGATCGTAACTCCATCCGGTCCTACTACCGGTTCGACTTCCAAAGTGACACCGGTATTTCGAGTTTCGAACGCTGTGGGCGTCGTAGGAGTTACCACGCTAATTGAAACAGTTCCAGTCCCGCTACCCCCACCAGTAATATTTGGAACTTGGGGAGGCTGATACTGCGTCGCATAGCGAAACTCGCGTACGATCTCGATCACGGCGCGTTGGCCACTTTTCGTCGTCACCCGTGGTGCGGAGAGCAGGTCGATACCTTTCTTTTGGTTCAGCGCGCGAATGACGACTTGAAACTGTGGATTCGTCATTACGCCGGCAAGACTGAAAATTCCGGGCGCGACCGCGGGCGCTCCGGAGCCTAGAAGCAAGGCATCGATGGCGTTGGCGCTGATAGCAAAGTCACCGCTTCGATTGCCACCCGTTACGGGGAATTGGCCCGTTGTCGGGAAGGGGTAGTTGCCTGATTGGTTAGGTGGAACACCAGGGGCTCCACCAGCGCCAACAATCTTCCCTGAGTTACCAGCTATGTTGAATGGTCCAAGCAGCCAATCGAACCCGAGTTCTTTGAGATTGTTCTGGTTAATCTCAACAAACTTCGACTCGATCTCGACTTGTTTTGGTCCGGCAATATTCGCTTGTTCCACCAAGGCATCGACCAATTCGAGATTATCGATCGTATTGCGCACGATAAGTCGGCTGCTTTGCGGCAAGAAATGCGCACTCGCTCCCGGCGGAAATGGTACGCCTTGGCTTTCCAGGAACTCGCGGGCGCCTTCACGATTTACCAGTAACTGCCCACCGGTAGATTCTTGGGTATCCTTGCCTGTGGCCGCCGGAGCTGCGCCGGCAGCAGTCTTAGTCGTTCCTTGGTTAAGTGCGCTTACTCCAACGTTGACGGTGCTGCTAATAAAGCCCGGCGGAACGCGGTATTCTTTGGTCGTTAGCTCATTACTTTGTTCACTGAGTGGCAGAATCAGAGCAGCATAAGGTTCAACTTTTACTTTCAAACCCGCTTGGCTGGCGATGTAACGCAACGCCTCGCCTAATGGGATCTGGTTCAACGTCAGCGTGATCCGCGCGTCGGTGGGACTCGGAGGCGGCAGTGACGGTGTAGCCGGTCTGACCGCTGGCGCAGCTGTCGGGAGGACCGCTGCCGCCGGAGGCGCATTTTCGCCGGCTGGTAGCGCACCCGGTTCCACTGCGGTCGTTGTGCCTGTCACCGGTGATGGTTCACTCGACCGGCCAATAGAGTGTAAACGCAGCACGATGTCGACTCCGCGACGCCCCTCGGTTGCGGGATCGTTCGCCGCCGCCTGCTGACGCACGAAATCAATGGCCTCACGTATACTGGCATCGCGAAATTCGATGCGCGGAATAATAATGGTATCGAGCTTGTTGCGGATTCGCGCGGTATTACTGGATTCGCGCTCCACTACGCCTTCAACCGCTCCCGGTTGCATGTACTGCCGCACCGGCTGTTCCCAGCCATGCTCCACCTGCCACATAGCGCGGGCGCGCGTCTCGTTGTATGCCTGTACTCCATACTGGTATTTGGTCTGATCAATTCGCTCCTGTCCTTTACGCGCCGCGGTGTTGTAAGGATCGAGATTCAACACCTGATCGTAACGCTTCATCGCCAGGTCGTAACGGCCCGATTGATAAAAACCTTCCGCTTCCGTCAGCAGCTTCTTCACTTCTTCGACTTTGGCGATAAACTTCGGCCCCATCGTTTTGTTGATGTAACCGGGATCGTGCAAATGGGTCAGCATGGCCCGAGCTTCGGCACAGTTCGGATTGTAGGCATCGCTCAGAACCTCATTGAGCACGATCTCCGCCTCTTCATATTTGCCCTCGGCAACGCGTTGTTGCGCGAGCTTGACTCCGCTGTCGCAAAAACCCGCCATGGCGGCGGAATACGATGAGGAACCTGGCAGGTAGTGCAAGGCCGTCCGGAAGTCGTCGTGCGCCGCCTGGTATTGCTTGGCATTCAATTCTGATTGCGCGCGCGCCACGATGTCTTCGCCCTTCGGAATTCTGGCCTGGCGGCGCGCCACTTCGCGGTCAGCAATATTTTTTACACTTTGTGCCTGCCCAAGCGCAGGCAGGCAAAGGATCAAACCCGACGCGATCAGCCGGGCAATGATGGAGAAGTTTTTCATGACGGCGGGTTTTTACTGGCTGAGCAGACCGATCTCAATTGGTGTATCGGGTTTTTGACTGCTGGCGATCACCGCTTTAGTCGGCTGAACATCTATTACTTTGTACCTGATATCCCCCTGCGGTGGCAATGAAAATTCCTGGTCTTTTTTGACGACGAACTCTTTGCGTTCCTTCCAAGAGTAAACAAAAGTCGCAACCGATTCGGGCGAGATGGCGACTTGTTCCTTTACCAAGGTCAATTGTTCGTGCGTTTCGGTGTTTTCCAGGATCAATTCAGACGCGTCCTCATCCGTCCCGTATTTATCCTTTACCGATTTTTCGGTGAACTTGGCGACTCGAAAATGCGTTCCGGCAATGGTATCTCCTATTCTTACGAATTGAGTCGGCTGAGTCAGATCAATGGTGTTAATGCCAAACGTATCCGCTGTCCGGGAAGCGAAGACGAGGCGGAACGGTTCCTGCGAAAACGATTTGAGTTTTAGTTTCGTTAGGTAATCCGGGTGGGATTTGGGGTCGGTCGGATTGGTGTGTCCCTGCCATTCATCGAAATTGTTGAAACCGTCGGAGTCGGGATCCTGTTCCAGCACGTCGGAGTCGGCAATAGGCAACCCAAACTGTTCTATCCATTCGTTCGGGACCGGCGGGTGTACCTCGGTGGTTTGCAAGGTGGCGGGTTGGCCATCGGCTCCGATGAAGTGTTTTTCTGGGACGAAAAGACCGGAACGACTGCTGAACGCCCATTGCGGCGGTTGATGCAATTTTTGCAACGCCGCGTCGACATCTTTAGCCTTTCCCGGTGGCGCCGCCGGGCGCTGAGTCGGATGCGTTTGCAGGTCGGCAAACCGCGATTGAAATGCCACAGCGTTCCGAAAGATGAAAAACGCGCTCACCAGCAGAATCGCGATGCCGGCGACCAGCACGACGCGCTCGTAATTTTTGTTTAGCCAATCCATTTAGAAGGTCCTCACGCGAGGCGTGAGTGTGTCTGGGGAACTCAGGCTGCCAGCCTGCGCTCCCTGAAAGGGATCACACTGCCGCGAACGAGTATGAATTCGCATCTTCACAACCTGAAATTCACCAGCTCGACCCTGGCGGAGAGATCGATGTGCTCGTTGCCGACAATAAAATTCAATGGGCCGGTTGGGGTCGCAGACGGGCTCGCCGCCGCAGCGGCCGGGGCGGGAGCCGGAACTGTCGGGACCGCCACAACCGTTCCTGGCGGATTGTCTCGGGATGGGCCCTTGTCTTTCTGGTTCTTCACGTAAACCGCCCGCACAATAAAAAATTGGTCGTTGGCCGAGGAAATTTGATTGATCACTTTCCGCCCCGCGGATGGCGAGGCGGACAAGCTGACCTCGACTGATCGTTGCTCGATCAGCTTCGGTGCCGCGGCGGGTTTTTGCGCGCCGCGCGGCGAAGTTGCGGCAGCAGTCGCCGGAGTCGGCGCTAAAACAGCCGCCGCTGCCGACCGCGGAATTCGGTGAAACACGGTAATGGCATCGACGCGCGCTTCGATAATTGTGTTCAGCAGAAGCTGAATCTGCGCGAGTTCCTGGCCAAGCGCCGGCGCTTCCTCCGCCGAAGGCAGCGTAGAAACAAATTCGTCGAAGCCGAGATTGAAGTTCGCCGGCAGCTTCACCCGATGGCTGCGCGCGTTTTCAGTCACCGCAGTGATCGCCTGGCGCAAATGCGTCTGGAATTCATTCGGAGCTAACGGCGCTTCCGGCAGCATATGCGTTTTCAAATCGGCTTTGAGTTTGTCGAGAGCGACCTTGTAATCGTCAAGATACGTTTTCATCTTCGACACATTCGGCTGGCTCGGATAAGGGTTGCTGCTTTCCAACTGGATCTGTTGCGTCGCCGCCTCCCGGTAGCTTGCACTCGCCTCGTCAAAGCTCGATTTCGTCCAGCAGAGCAAACCGAGAGCGAGAAGAAGCGCGCCACCGGAGATGGCGATGAACGCGCCCCAAAATGGATTTTGGCGAAACCAATTCATGGCAACGGCAAGGCTTCCTTCAGCTCAAGCTGCAGCTCATAAGGAAAAGCCCACTCGGTGTTATTCGGCATCGTCGGCTTGATCACTTTCTGCTGATTCCTGGGATCGATTTTGAAGAAAGGCGAGCCGACCAGGTTCTTGAAATAATCCACGACCACCTCTTGTTGCCGCGGATTCCATAAGTAAAGGCCACGAATCAGCAGCCCATCGATGCCAGGTGCGGCGCCTTTTCCGGCGGCCGTCGCGCGCGGCGGCGGTGGCGGAGTCGAGGTAGGGGCTTGCGGCCCGCCCGGGAGCGTGCTTCCCGGCAACGCAGCGGTGCCGATAACCGGTTTCCCATTGGATAACGGAACCAACTCGGTCACCCAGATGTTTTCTTTCGGCAGGCGCGCGTTCAGGTCTTCCAACAACTGCGGCCAGAAACTTCGCGCGCTAACGGCACCCAACAGCGGCGCGGCTGCAGTATCAAGAGTGCTTGCATCCTTGCGGACGGCCTCGAGTTGCGTCTGGAATCTCTTCAGTTGATCCACTTTTGCGTCCACCTGTTGTTTGGTGGTCCGCAAAACTCCGGCGGCATGGAGATAAAAAATGCTCCAGCCCAGCAACGCCGCGATGACACACGCCGCGGCTGCGATGAGGAAAGGTCGCCGCCGTTGCACTTCGTGGGCGCGAACAACAGTCGCCGGTCGCAGATTTAACTCCATTGGACAACTGGCAACCGCGCGCAACGCCAGGCCCACCACCTCGCCTAAAAGATGAGCCGATCGCGCGATGTGCCGCGCATTGGCCTCATTCGCGATGGCAACATTCCGCACCGGATTAAAGAAATCGATCGGCACCTGCAATTTCTCCTGAAAGAACTCGCGCATGTAGGGCATGCCGGAGCTGCCGCCGCAGAGATAAATGCGTGCTGGCGCCTTGCCCTGCTGCTGCGTTCGATAATGGCTGATCGATCGCATGATCTCGGCATGCAGGCGTGTCATCGTGCTCCGGATAATTTTGGACATTCGAGCAACATCCGGATCCGCCGCATCGGCGTAGGCCCCTCCAAGGCTGACGAAGCCATTTTCTTTTTTGCGGGCTTCGGCGGCGGCGAAGCTTTCGTTAAATTCCTTGGCCAGCGCGGCCGTGACGGAGCTGCCCCCAATCGGAACGCTACGGGAAAAAATCTTACCCGGCTCGATGAAGAGCAAATTGGTGGTGCGGGCACCAATATCCACCAGGAGCGATGGTTCGGTGACATCGCTATAGTTATAGCGGAAGGCGTTGTAGAGTCCCATGGTCGCGACCCCGATCACTTCCGGCCGCAGCCCCGCTGCTTCCACAGCCGCGTTCATTCCCTCGAGCAAATCGGCTTTGATGGCCACCAGCACGACCTGGAGCTGCTCCTCTGTCCCGCCGCCGACGAGTTGGTAATCCCACACCACTTCGTCGATTGGAAACGGGACGTTCTGTTGTGCTTCGAATGCGATGATACGATCGATCTTTTCTTCTTCCACCGAGGGTAGCCGGACGAAACGCGCGAAGATCGATTGAGCGGGAACGGCGTAGTTGACGCTGGAGTTCTTGATGCCCATTTCCTGCAGCATCTCCCTCACCGTCGCCGAGATTTGCGCGGGCCGAATCGACTCCCCCGCGCTCTCGATTGCTACGTCGCGCCGTTTGTAATCGCGCAGCACCAGGCCGCCGCCGGTTTGCGGGCGAAACTCTGCCATGGAGATCGCCTGCGATCCGAGGTTGAGACTGAGAATGCGAGCGGAACGCGGCATCGGTTAGAAATTCTAGATCACAAACGCAGCGTTGTGCTCACGCCGGGCGGCTTGAGTGGAAGCAAATTGTCGGGCCTTAAAGGCCGAGATAACTCTGACGACACTCCGCGCGTTATCCCGAGCCGCAGAGACGGCGAGGGATCTCACGTATGCTAGTGAACTGTTCGATCTAATTTGCTGTCCCAGTCTCGATTCGTGAGATCCTTCGCTTGCGCTCAGGATGACAGAGTGCGTCGACGGCGCCTTAGCCCTCGAGATCGAAGCCTTGTGGCATTCGGAACTTTTGGGCACGCGATTTGAGGTTTCGAATTTCAAAATTACCAAGTCACCGTGGTGTTTTGATCTGACAGTATCGATCCCAGTAGAGCGGCATTAAGGGAGTTTCGTTTTTGTTCAACACCAGCCCGCCAACCTGCGGCAGGGTCGCATACCATTGCGGCGCCGCCCGATTCAGACTGATTTCATCTTTCAACGCCCCTTGCTGCAGGAGCTGCACGGCCACATTCTGCAGGGCGTTGTTGGTGATCGTTCGCCCCAGCATGAGGCGCTGCAATGTCTTCGGAGTCACATACATGACGGATCGATTATCGCGGGCAGCCGGAATGTTGACGTGCGTAACTTCGCCTGTCAGCAGCTTGCCGTTAAACAAGATGAAATACTTCAATGTCAGCTCGTCCGTGAACTCGGGGGTGGACGCAAAAGTCACTTCCACTTCCAGCCAGCGTTCACGCTGATCGGCCTGGAATTGTTCCGCCCCGGTGTAAGTGAATTGCGGTGGGGAAATCAAGTTGGTGGTAATTTTCTGCAATTGAAAATCCACTGCACGCGATTGCGCCATGGCGGTGGTGGCCGCCGCCGCTAGGACGATGACACTAACCAACAAGCGCTTTGCAGCAGCCAAGGCTACGGGTAGATCGAGCAGTCCCTCGCTCGATGCTAAAGTAAGGCGGCAAAGCCGCATCAATCTCGTCATCGCCCTCCGTTCACCAGCTCTATGTGTTCCTTGAAATACTCGATCGTTTTACGAATCCCTTCCTCGAAGTCTATCCGCGGTTCCCAGCCGAGAATTTTTTTCGCCCGCGTGATATCCGGTTGACGCACTTTCGGGTCGTCCTCGGGCAGGGGTCGATACTCGATTCCAGATTTCGTGCCCGTGATTCGAATAATCTCATCGGCGAATTGTTTGATCGTCATCTCACGGGGGTTGCCAATGTTCACCGGCTCGTGGAAATCGCTCATCGCCAGCCGGAAAATTCCATCGATCAAATCGCTGACGTAACAAAAGGAACGCGTCTGCGAGCCGTCGCCGAAGATCGTTAGCGGCTTAGCCGTCAGCGCCTCGCCGATGAAGGTGGGCACGACTCGTCCATCATGCAGACGCATGCGCGGGCCGTAGGTATTAAAGATGCGCACGATCTTGGTATCGACCTCGTGATAGCGGTGATAGGCCATCGTCATCGCCTCGGCGAAACGCTTGGCTTCATCGTAAACGCCGCGCGGGCCGATCGGGTTCACGTTGCCCCAATAATCTTCCTTCTGTGGATGGACCAACGGATCGCCATAGCACTCCGACGTGGAAGCGAGAATGAACGTCGCGTTTTTGTCTTTAGCCAAGCCAAGCGTGTTGTGGGTGCCAAGTGCTCCCACTTTTAAGGTCGGGATCGGCAGTTCGAGATAATCGATCGGGCTGGCCGGAGAAGCGAAATGGAAAACGAAATCGATCTTCTGCTCCGGTAGAAA
>JBKPQI010000279.1:0-8226 GCA_046733975.1 Verrucomicrobiota bacterium | reverse complement strand
GGTGGTGATATCGGCGCCGAACTCCTTTTCCATTGCCGGGAGGGCGACACTGAGTGCAGTGAAGTCGTTAGCGATAACGAGCACGGCCAACCCCATGGCGACAAGGCCGGCAATGACAGAGCTGCTAAGTGAATCTTCGGGTTTAGTCATTCACGCCGCCGTCCTTTTACAACGAGCTAGCCGAAAGGAGCAAGCTGTCTGGGACCGCATGTGGTCGAGTTGGGCGACATGAACATGGTGATCTTTTCCGTGCACAGTAGGAAGATCGTAAGATGAGGGCCTTATGTTTTATCCTGCTAGAAACGACCGATTAGGCTAAAATCGTCGAAGCTGTATTGGAGGACAGTAAGGAAGGGAGCCAACCATGGAAAAACATTCGGAACGAGAACATGAGAATCGCGGGCAGTGGGTGTACCCGGAAAACGAAGCCGCTTATTGGCGAGAGCAACATTCGAAACAACCATACGCTAAGAATTCTTCTTACGACCAGTTCGAGCACGCGTATCGCACCGGCTACAATTCCTACCAGAAATATCGCGGCAGAAACTTCGACGAAGTCGAGGAATCTGTGGCAAATGAGTACGAGACGGGGAAACCCGATTCCGCCTTGCCATGGGACACGGTGCGTCCGGCGGTAAGCTCGGTCTGGGAAAAAATGTCCGGCCTCATCGCCCCGCGCGATCCGGACCGCGGTGTGCGCGGTTCGATCTGATCAAGGATCAGACTTGGCGTGCATTGGCACCACACGCGAGATGCCTGTGCTACAAAACTTAACCTAACTTCCGAACGACTTCGCGGATCGCCGAATCGAGCGCATGAAGCTTGAACGGCTTGAAGAGCACCGTCGCCTTCACTCGGTCGAAGAAGAATTTGAGCCTCGGATTATTCTGGTGACCGGTAAAGAAAATGAACCGCTGCGCCGCAGCCGGTCGCACCCGAGTCACCGCCCAATAAAAGTTTTCGCCTCCAACCCCCGGCATCATCATGTCGCAAACGATCAGATCGAACGGATCCTTGAGGATTTCGCGGAGACCCTCGACGCCGCTCGGGACCGACGTCACCTGAAAAGACTGAGACGTCAGGTAATCCTGCAGAACTTCGCGGAAATCATCGCGATCTTCCAGGAGCAACACGCGTTGCCCCGGGCGGAATGCATATTTCGGCGCCTCCTGCATGTCGGGGGTTTCGGCCTGCATTGCGTCCAAGTCCAGCGTAACCGCCTGCAACGGAACGTGGCGGAAGTCAGAAACTGGAGGTCGTAACCGTGGAGGCATAATCGCAAGTAAATCAGCACGAGAGATGCCCACGCCATAATTTCTAAAACGAATAAACCTCCAAGCTGTCGATGCGTGTGGCCGTGCCCAGTCCAGTGTGTAACCGCTGGTCCATGGCAAGACATGAACCCGCGATAAAGTGAGTCGTAAGGGTATCGCTTCCTGCGAAATATCCCGCGAAATTTCAACAGAAGGGAAGAACGGACAATCAGCGTCTGAGGACGAAGAGTCCCAGCAGGATGTCTGTTTCCTTCCTTATCCCCTGTTCAACGTCTGTGAAATAAGGTCACAGAATCGTACCAGCCGGATCTGACGCTGTGGCGGGCGCGGGCGCGGCTGCCGATGAGAGCATCAGACGTGAGATGCCGCTGAAGATCAGGCTGACGCCGATGAGGGTTCCGATTGCCCAGATCGAGCTGGATGGCCAGTGCGCCCAAATCAGGATCCCAAGCACCAGCGTGATGATGGCGTCGACCAAAACCCAGCCGGAATGCGCGCGACCACGAATGTTGAAATAGAGGATGATCTCAAGCACGGCCTCGATCAGGAGAAATGTTGCCAGTATCAGAGTAAGCCACGCCAGACCTGCGAGCGGGCGCATCAGGAGCATCAGTCCGGCCGCGCCGTAAACAATCGCGAGCAGCACTTGCCAGAGAAAACCGCCGACGCCGCTGCCGGATCGAAAGCCGAAGAGCAAATGCCACACTCCGCAAGCCAGCAAAACCCAGCCGATGACAATCGCGACGCCAATCCCAGAAGCGAACGGGATGGTGATCGCCAAAAATCCGCAGATCAGCATCAGAATTCCCCAGATCATGTTTCCTCTCATAGCAATATTTTCCTTTCAGGTTCGATCGTCGCCGATCGGTTATTGTTAGCGAACGTCTGTCGTCGCGAGCAGCGTGATCACCGGCGCTCATTTGTGCAAACCAATTCCGCGAGGTAGGCGATTGGGGTCAATCGCCCGCAGAGGTAATGCGGCTCGAGCGATTCGGGTGAACCGCCCCTACCCGGGGAACGGCGCGCGCGGCTTGGCTTCAATTGAGAGTCGAAATTCGCTGCAACAAATCGTAGTTCGGGTCGAAATGCTTCGCCTTTCGGTGTTCGAGGGTTTAGTACAGTTGCTGTTTTTTCAGGCGTGAAAGCGGAAGCCGTTGATACCCATTCCAAGGCGTTGAAGATCAATCTGGATCCGCGCTGGTACGGCACCTTTGCCGAAATCGGAGCCGGCCAGGAAGTGGTGCGCTGGTTTTTCAGGGTCGGTGGCGCTGCTGGCACTGTGGCGAAGAGCATGTCGGCTTACGACATGAAAGTGAGCGACGCGATTTACGGTCACGCTGACCGTTATGTTTCGCGCGGGCGACTTCAGGCGATGCTCGACCGTGAATTTGACCTCGACGTGGAGCGACTCGGCCCGGATCGCGGCGAGGACACTTCGTTTTTTGCTTTCGCCGATACCGTGGTCGCGCGCAGCTATCGCGGTACCGCCGAATGCCACGGCTGGATGGGCATCAAGTTTCAGAGCCGCGCCAACGATCAACCCAGCCAGATCGTGATGCACGTCCGGATGCTGGACGAAGAAGCCTCCGCGCAACAGGAGGCTCTTGGTATTGTGGGGGTGAATCTATGCTACGGCGCGTTTTTCCTTAGCCATGTCGCGGAGGAGCTCGTGGAATCGCTTCTCGACAATTTGACGACGCGGCGAATCGAAATCGACATGCTCGAGCTCAGCGGGATCGAATTTCGCAACGTCGATAACCGCATCATGGCTCTCAAGCTCGTGCAGATCGGACTAAGCGGCGCTGCCATGTTCGGACCGAACCGTGAAGTGTTGCAACCATCGGACGTGTTACACAACAAGGCCGTGCTGGTCGAGCGCGGCAGTTTTCGCCCGGTCACCTACGTCAACCTCGACATGTTTCAGTGCGCCCTCGCGAAATTTAGGCAAGACCCCGCCGTGGCGGACAAACCCATCCTTGGCCTGATGGAATTGACCATGCGTAATCTGCTCGCCGGCGGCACCGAGGTGGACCGTCGCGATTTCCTCGGGCGGGCCGAGGTCCTCGGCGCTTGCGGCATGACCGTGCTGATCTCTGATTATTTCGAATACCACCGGTTGGCGCAGTATCTGTCGTGGCGCACGCGCGAACGGATCGCCATTGTCCTGGGCGTACCGAGCATTTACGAATTGTTCGACGAAAAGTATTACACTCAGTTGCCCGGCGGTATTCTCGAGAACTTCGGCCGCCTGCTAAAGAACGATCTGAAGATTTACGTTTATCCATTGCAGCGGAGTCCGAGCGATGAAGTACAGACGGCTCAGAGTGTGAACCTGAATTCTGATCTGCAACTGCTCTACGATTATCTTTGTCGTCGCGGCAGCTTTGTGCAGCTCGATAATTATAATCCCGAGTATCTGTCGATCTTTTCGCGCGATGTGCTCAAACGGATCGCCGCCGGCGACGAAACATGGGAGCAGATGGTGCCGCCGCAAGTTGCTGAAATCATCCGGCGCCGTGGCTTCTTCGGATACAAGAAACACTAATGCGAACTTAGGTAGGGGCGATTGACCTCAGTCGCCCGCGGGCGGGTCCGAGCCGGACTGGTCAAGGTGAACCGCCCCTACCTGAGGGACACGGATTACACGAACTCACTCCATGTCAGGGTAAGGACCTTTGCCACCTTCGGCGATGAAGCGGTCAATGCGCGCGGTGAGAACGGGCAGTGGGACTGAGCCGAGCTCGAGGATGGCATCGTGAAAGGCACGAATGTTGAATTTGTCGCCGAGTGCTTTCTCCGCCTTCTCCCGTGCGCGCAGGATCGCGAGTTCGCCCATATAATAAGAGAGCGCCTGGGCCGGCCAGGCGATGTAACGGTCCACCTCGGTTTCGATCTCGTGCTCGGGCAAGGCGGTGTAATCGTGCATGTACTTGAGCGCCTGATCGCGCGTCCAACCCTTGGAATGCACCCCGGTATCCACCACGAGTCGTGCCGCGCGCCAGACCTGATACCCGAGCATGCCGAAGCGCTCGTAGGGCGTCGCGTACATCCCCATTTCCTCCCCTAACTTCTCGCAATACAGCGCCCAACCTTCGCCGTAGGCAGAAATGTAATCGTGTTGCCGAAATTCCGGCTGGTTCTTGTGTTCGAGCGCGATCGGAATTTGAAAGGCGTGACCCGGCGCCGACTCATGCAGCGTCAGTGCCGGCAGATTGTAGAGCGGCCGATGCGGCAGGTCGTACGTATTCAGCAGATAAATGCCCTCACCGCCGCGGCCAGAAGTATAAAATGGCGCAAGATCAGGCGGGACCGGTTTGATCGCGAAACGCATCCGCGGCAGGTAGCCAAAGTATTGCGAGGATTTGCCGTCAAATAGTTTGGCAATCCAGGCAGCGCGATTGAGAAGCTCCTGTGGTGTCTTGGCGTAAAATTGAGGATCGTCCCGCAAAAGCTTCAGAAATGCAGGAAAGTCGCCCTTGAATCCGGATTCGTGCATCACATTCACCATTTGCTCGTGCAGCTTCCCAACTTCCGTTAGCCCGGTCTGGTGAATTTCTTCAGGTGAGAGGTCCAGCGTAGTGAACTCGCGAATTTTCTGCTGGTAATATGCTTTGCCGTCGGGGAGCGATTCGGCCGCGAGCGTTTCGCGTGTGTGCGGGACATATTCGTCACGGAAGAATTTGAGCAGGTCGGCAAACGCCGGCTGCACAATTTCACGAATCACCTGCGCAGCTTCCGATTTGAGTTTTTCCTGATCGGACGCCGCAACGCCGACCATTGCCTCGCGGAATGGCGTGTAGAGCAGATTGTCCTCCGGTTTGCCCTCGGCGATGGTGGAAATGGATTTGTCGCGGCCCTGCAATGTGAGACGCGGCGGGGTGAAGCCGCGCGCGAGGCCGGCGCGCATATTTGCGATCTCTTCGCGAAAATAACGCGGGATGTCGCGCATCTGCGCAATCCAGTTTTTGTAATCGGTGAGTGTTTTGAATGGACGCCGCGCGGTGTAACCCAGGTCCGTCCAGAAGGCCGTGTCCGAGTTGGCCGGCATTTCGTAGTCACGGAATTTTTGGTCAGCGACGGAATCCTCGATTTCGCGGCGGTAAACATCGTAATTGATCTGTTCCTCGGGGGAGAGCTGCGGGCGCGGAATTTCGTCGAGTTTGTGCAGGACATCCTGCCAGTAGCGTAGCCGCGTATCCTGGGTCGCTGGATCTACTTTCGGCAAACGATCCGGTACTGGCTTGGTCACTCCTTCGAGCCCCGGAAACTGATCCGATCGCCATTTCCATTCTTCGGTGTAGATGGCGCGCAGTCGTTCATCCGCGCTTTGCGCTTGGGCGAGACACGGGATGCAGCACAGCACTGCGGCTGCAAGTGAGAAAATCGTTTTCACAAGAGTCGGTGTTCTGTGAACAAACGAGATTGTTCGCTCATCGTAGCGCTTAAACAAGCGAGTGAAGAGGTAGGGGTCGATTGACTTCAATCGCCCGCGGGCGGTTCGGGTCAACCGCGCTTTGCGCTGCCGTCCAACGCCACTTACCGTTTCGCCCTTCTGTGCTGAAACCATTTCTGACCGCGAACTGGCGCTACCTCGCGATGCTAAACTTTGCGGTCGATCCAAAAATTCTCGCGCCTCACGTGCCCGCCGGGATCGAGCTCGATTTCTACAACAGCGAAACCTATCTCAGCGTCGTCGGCTTTCTCTTTTATCACACGATTGTGTGCGGATTGCCGATCCCGCGACATCGCAATTTCGAGGAAGTCAATCTGCGCTTCTACGTCCGCAAGAAATCCGGAGACACTTGGCGACGGGGTGTTGTTTTCATCCGCGAACTCGTTCCCAAAATTGCCATCGCTGTGACGGCACGAGTTTTCTACGGCGAGCCGTATCTCGCATTACCGATGCGCAGCGAGGTGGAAGACAAGGACGGAATTGTGCGTGTGAAATATGAATGGCGACGGGGCAGGAATTGGGAACATCTCGCGATGATTGCCTCGGGTGAACCGAAAAGTTCCGGCGCCGGTTCCCACGAGGAATTCATCACTGAACATTACTGGGGCTATACCGCACGCGGGCAGCGCACGAGTGAATACCGCGTAGAACATCGACGCTGGAAAATCTGGACAGCCGATTCGTTCGAATTTGAGGCTGACGTCGGCACGCTCTATGGCGACAAATTCGTTGAGTCATTAAACGCCGAACCTGTCTCTGCGTTTATTGCCGATGGCTCGCATGTTGAAGTGCAGCGCCGGTCCGATCCGGACTAGCGGTAATCCCACTCAGGTATGGGCGATTGACCTCAATCGCCCGCAAAATGCGGCGACGGCCCGGCGATTGGTGAAACGCCCCTAACTTGGACAAACCATCTGAGCCAGCGGACTGTCCGCGATGGAGATTCACCAACTCCGTTATTTTGTCGCTGTTGCCGAAGAGGGCAGCTTTTCGCATGCGGCGGAACGCGAGCACGTTTCGCAACCTTCATTGAGTCAGCAAATTCTTAAACTGGAAGCGGAGCTGAACCAGCAGCTGTTCGATCGCCTGCCGCGCTCCGTCGTTCTCACCGAAGCTGGTACGCATCTGCTCCACTACGCGCGACAGATTCTAAGCGGGATCGCTGATGCACGTCAGGCCATGGCCGAGCTCGAGCACGAAGTAGCGGGGAGGCTCTCCGTCGGTGCTATTCCGTCAATCGCGGTCTACGTGTTGCCGCGACTGATCCGGCATTTCCAGCAGCGCTATCCAAAAGTGACTTTCGAATTGTTCGAAGATACGACTGACAAGCTGGCGCAACGTCTGGAAGATGGGACGCTCGACGTCGCACTTGCCACGGCGGGCTATGAAGCGCCGGCGTTGGCCCATTATCCGTTAGGCAAGGAACCGCTACTGCTGCTGGTACCGGAAAAACATCGGCTCGCCCGAAAAAAAGCAATCAAGTGGAATGAGCTGGCGTCGGAAAAATTTTTACTGCTGCATGAAGTGCATTCGCTCTCCAATCAGGTTCGGCAGTTACTCGCGGCGAACGCTTTGAGGCCCGAAGTGGTTCTGCAGGGTGCACAACTTGTCACCATCGCGAGAATGGTCGCGGCCGGACTGGGAGTGACGGTCATACCGGACATGATGACCGAAACCGAGTTTATCAATGGTTGTGTGGCTGTGCCTTTTGCGAAGCCCGCGCCCATGCGTGAGCTAACCCTGCTGCGCAATCCTTTGCGCTTCGAAAGCAAAGCTGCCGCGGCATTCCGGGAGGAAGCCTCGGCAGCGTTCTTGAAATGAGTCCTGTAGCGGCAGTCTCCGACCGCCGTCGATTGAAAATCCTGGATACTTCGGCGGTCGTAGACCGCCGCTACAGGTGTACGTAGTTGCTGCTGAGGACAGCGGCCGCTACAAGCTTACCGGATCAGACGCAGGGCGTGAGCCAGGTTGACCAGTGGCCAGGTGGCCGTAAGGACGATCAGCGCAAAAAGAAAAAATTCGACGACAACACCGGTTCGGTCGCGTTGCGCGAACCGCTCGCTCATAAAGCGAAAGGCGCGCAGGCGCATCGAAAGTTTCGAATCAAGCAGCTGACCGTTCCTGCCGTTGCTGCTTAAAGTTAGTGTTTGCATGCCTCACTAACGAGCAGCCGGTGTTCTCTTTGAAATATTTAGTACCTCTGGCAGCTATAGGCGGGGCCTATGGCTGGGAACGGCGCCGCCCGACTAGAGGGCAGAAACGCCGAACATGGTACGGAGACAACGAACACAGGATGCAAGAGGCTGATCTTCAACGCTCAACGCCCAACGTCCAACGCCCAATGAAGGGGAGCGGGAACGTTGATGCGTTGAAATATGAGGTGTGATGTAGCGTAAGTGGATCCGGCGGTCATAGACCGCCGCTATAGCGCACGTGTCGAGCTCGCCGAGGTCGCGCCTCTCGTTCGGCTAGACGACCCTTCGAACTCCTATCTTGTAT
>JBKPQI010000278.1:0-7295 GCA_046733975.1 Verrucomicrobiota bacterium | reverse complement strand
GTCAGAGGCGTCTTTCATCTGTTCGGCGATATTTGTCGGATCTTTGATTTCCGATGCCCATTGCGCTTTTACCATCGCAATCACGGCATCGGCGGTTGCCTTGTCGGCTTGTTGAGCAGGCGCGTTGATCGCGAAAGCTGTGCAACTGGCAGCCGCGATTAGAACCAACATCAGTTTTTTCATTTCTATTTCCCCCGTTTGAGTGAGCCGACCACGCTCAAGATTTATACTGCAGCGGACAACGGGTCTTTTGCCGCCGAACCGGTCGCGAAGCCGGATGCTCGCTTTTAGCGTTGGCCTGGGGATAACTGATCCGTCACTGCGAAGTCAATCCATTTCGCTCGATCATTTTGAACAGGTCTCAGAATTGGCGGGGCGGTCAAAGCACTCTAGTTTACCTCTGATCCAAAAGGAGGAAGCAAATGCCCAAAGAAAAAACCGAAGAAATTTCCCGCGACCGTCTCGCCGAGTTGTTGAACGAAGACCTGGCCCGCGAGTATCAGGCGATCATAGCGTACGTTGTCTATTCGCAAGTGCTGAAAGGCGCCGAATACATGGACATCGCAGCTCAGCTCGAAATTCACGCCAAGCAAGAGCTTGATCATGCCCTGACGCTCTCGCGCCAGATCGATTACTTGGGCAAAATGCCCGTAGTTAATCCGAAGCCCGTTCGCACTTCGAAAGATGCCAGGGAGATGCTCCGGTTCGACCTCGACAACGAGAACGAAACCATTCGTAATTATCGCGATCGAATCCCGCAATGCGAAGCGCTTGGAGAATACGCTTTGGCTGAACAGATCCGTGAGATCCTCGTGCAAGAGCAGGACCATCAGATTGATTTAGCTACAGCCTTGGGCGAAGAAGTTCCAAACGTGAACGCGGGCCCGCAGCGACGTCGTTAGGTTGTCGAAGCAGTCGACGGCCCAAAACATTGCTCGATTAGCTTTGCCGCGCGAGGTGTGCCAAGTGATACCGCGGCGACCCCGCCATAACATCGCGAAAAATTTTGTAACCAAAGCGTGCCCGCGGCGTTCCATATAGAATGGGCAGCGCCTCTTTTACACCCGCGAGCGAGATTGCGCCTACCATACGGCTCGGTCTGTCGGATCAGATCTCAATGCGCGGTCACCCACACGACGATTACCAACCGCAGTTCGATGGATTGCGCGCACTCGCCGTGCTCACCGTTATGCTCGATCATTTCAGCGCCGACGTTCCCAACTTCCCGTTGCCCGACTGGATCCGTCTCGGCGCAAGTGGTGTGCGGTTGTTTCTCGTCCTGAGCGGTTACTTCATCACCCTCTCATTGCGCCACGGCCGAGATCGCATGGAGAGCAGAGTACGGTCCGCCGGCCGGACGATGCTGACGTTTTACTGGCGACGGTTTCTGAGAATCACGCCTGCTTATGTCGCGTTTGCCGCGGTCGCGCTGATGCTCAATTTGGGCACGATTCGGCAGAACTGGCTTTGGGTTTTTACCGGCACGGTGAATTGGCTCATCGCGGCGACAAATCAATGGCCTCTCACCATCTCGCATCTCTGGTCGATTTGTGTGCAGGAACAATTTTATCTGTTCTGGCCGCTGCTCATTTTGTTTTTGCCAAAAAGATGGATGTTGCCCGCGATCGTTGGCGTGGCCTTTGCCGGAATCGCGTTCCGCATCGGGTGCGTTGTTTTTTCCGCACCAATGATCGCGCGCTGGGTGCTGCCCTTCGGTAGTCTGGATTCGCTCGCGGCCGGTGCCGCACTGGGCTGGTGCGGAGGACGCATCAAGAAGGGCCGCTTCGGCTGGTACCTTGCGGCGATTGGACTTTCTATGCTGACGATTGCTGCGATTTTACGCAATAGTGACCCGACACAGTTGAAGTCGGTATTGGTTGAGCCGCTCGAGGCCGGCGCGTTTGTCATTCTGGTAGCTCGAACCGCTACCGGATTTCACGGGCCGGTCGCGCGTTTGCTAACGAATCCGGGACTGGTGTTTGCCGGCCGAATCAGCTACGGCCTCTACATCTATCACATTCTGGTTGCGATGCTGTTTGAGCGCTGGTTACCGAAAGAATTCAGAGCTCTGATCAACATCCCATCGTTGCGCTTGTTCGTGTTCGGCAGCGCGACGTTATTCGTGGCAGCGTTGTCCTGGCGCTGGCTAGAGCAACCGATCAATAGGTTGCGCGGCGAGAGAGACAGAGGGGAACTTTCTTGGAATTGGCGCAAGTTCCCAACTTTCGGATTGCGACAACAAGCAAGTTAGAAAGTTGCATCACCACACTACCAGCGGAAAGGGCTGAGCTCTAGACGCGCGACGCGTCAGAGCCGAACTGACGTTCTTTAGGTTCGCGAAAACCGGGCTTGTCTCAGTGAGATTCCGACATGGCTTCGAGGCGAAGGCGCAGGTCGTGCGCGATTTGCGCCAGTCGGCGAAGCTCGGCAGCAAACTGAGCTTGCAGATCCATATGGACGCGGAACATGGGAAGCAGTTTACCCTCCGAACCGTAGAACGCATCTGGTCCTTCGAGTTGCCGCGGTAAGACTTCCCGCTCCGTGAATTGATTGTAGCGATCGTAGTTATCGTGGATGCCGACAAACTCGCTATAAAAATAGCCGAGTTCCCTTCGCAGCTGCGGATCAAACATGCGGGCGAGTCCTGAATTAACAGTTGCTGTCCAGGCCGCTGTCGGCGGGTGGGACGACCCGGGAATCCGGAAGTAACCGGGCACCGCCCGTTTCCCCTGTCGGTCCGCTGCTTCCCATTTTTCAATGGCGGAATCAAAGCCGTCGGCAAATTTGACTGACTTGACTTCGAACTCTTCGAGCTCCTTTATGATGCCGGCGGCCGCTTGCATCATGTCCGCCTTATCATTCTCCCGTTGGCGGTAGTTCTCGACAAGGAAAGCTGCGCTGACACCGAGAAAAATGACGAATAGTTGTCCAGCCAGCCATCCCACACGGGAGCGCCATGCTTGGATTCAACATGTCGTCACGCTAACTGGTTTTGCCACATTAAGTCCAGTAGCCAGGTGCAGGCCGCCAGAAGGCTCACGTTATCGTGCTATTTTTCCGAGCGCGGCATTGAGACGTTCGAAGCTGCGTTTGGGCCAAAGCTTCTTCGTGTTGTAGTAACCCCGGAAGGAGGGCGTTCTCTTCGGGAGTTTGAGCCACTTCGCTTTCCATCTCGTGTAAATGTGGACGTCCGGCTTCAACGCGGCTGGCTGGTCGATTGTGCCGACGCGCACGAAGCGAATGTTGGGCCTGCGTCCGTAATCGCTCCAGAGTGCGATTTGACACTTGGGGCAGCGATAAATGTCATGCGAACCATTCTCGCGTGGCACTGGCACAGCCACCGGTTTGCCGCGAAGCAGTTTGATCGCCTGAGTCTCGATGATGGCATTGAGTACAAACGCGCTACCGGTCAGCCGCTGGCAGTCGTCACAATGGCAGCAGTGGACGAACATCGGCTGATCGAGAAGCTGGTAGCGGATGGATCGGCAGGCGCAGCCTCCGGTCATTTTCTTCGCCATGCTGAACGATCCTAACAGGTGTTAGGGTGACTAGCGTTACACCGCGATGTCTTCCGACATTTGGTGGGCGATGCCGTCAATGACTTCAGTGCGGGTGGCCCGGCTTGGTACCGATTTGGGTGGCATTGAATGCGCCCTGGGTTCCACCAACCACTGAGCTAGCGGCATTTTTGGGTACGCCAACCGTCGCGCCAGGTACGTTATTCAGGTTACCTTTAAATACGCCCGCCAACGATGCGCCAGTGTCGTCTACTTCGGCCCATCTGCCACCAATATACGTGCCCGTCGGCGGCGGAATCCACACGCGATGCTTCCCGTTCGTTCGAGCGGCGGAATTGATTGCGCTAACCTCGAGATCGACCCGCTTGTTTCCATTGACCATCACGTCTGGAAGCCTTTGCACCGTATTGGCGGAGGAAACGCTTACCTTGTATTTGCCGGGCACGATGTTAGTGAAGCGATATTGTCCGCGGACGTCAGTCCTGGTGAACGCCGCCAGGCTGGCAGACGATTTCTGCAGCCGGACGTCAGCGCCTTTGATCGGTTGGCCGTCGGGGCCAAAGACCCTGCCTTCCAGAGTAGAACAGTTGACTGCGAGAGGAACGCTGCTCAGCGAAAGACAAACGACAGACAACAACACAGCCTGCCAGCTATTCAGCATAAACACAGATTAAACCTCAGCGCCGTTTCGGGCAATTGCAAAGTCTCAGCCGCTGCGATTGCTCAAGTAGAAGCGTCATTTCGAGAGTGCGGCGAGCAGGGCAGGCTGGCCGTATTGCTGGAGTGACGCACCGAAGCCTGGATCAGGTCGCAGGGGGTCAAGAAAAGGGTCGTACCGAATGAACCTGGCATCGACGCGACCAGCCGAGAGCGTTTTCGCAAGCCAGTCGAAGCTTTCGGGTTTTTTGCCCGCCGCCGCATACAGAAGGGTCATGTTGTAAGGATCGACCTGGCCGCTTTGTGCCAGCGTGAGTATCTCCGGCATCATCGCCTCCGCTTCTTCGGTGCGTGCCGCCCACGACAACGCTATCGCGGTTGAAGCAAGCGCGTCTCCTCTACGTTCCGGCATGAGCTGAGCCATTTTTCTATAATGATCGATGCATGGCTGAAGCATGCCGTTGAGCTCGTAAGCGGCCGCAAGGTTACCGTGCAGACTACCATTGTTGGGTTCTAACTCGGCCGCTCTCTCGCAGTAACGCAAGGCTTCCTGCGGTTGACGCGCAAAGACAAACAGAATGCCCAGCGCGGAGCTGTTCGCCGCGGACAGTGGATCCAATTCTTGCGCACGTTTCATATGAGCAATGGCTTCTTCAAGTCTGCCGCGAGCGGTCAAAATCCATGCGTAGCGCTGATGTGCGACGGGCAAATTCGCGTTCAGTTCGAGCGCGCGACGCAGCGAATCGACGGCGGCATCGTCCTGGCCACTGCAGAGCTGCACCATCGCCATTGCCACGTGCGCTTCGGCGATCGTGTCATCAAGTAATAATGCGTGTTCCGCCGCCGCCCTGGCCTTTGTCACGGCTGCGTCCAGCGGAGCGAATCGGTAGTATCCTTGCAAATAGTAGCAATCAGCCATGAGCGCGTAGGCCACCCCGTAGGTTGGGTCTTGCCTCACCGCTTCGCGAAAGTGATCGATTGCGTGTGCAAGTTCCTGCTCGCTTCTTTTGTTATACAAGTGGAGTCCCACCAGATACGCGTCGTAAGCAGCAGGATTGCGAGTGAAGCGCTTATCCGCCTGCTGTTTTTCATCCTGCGTCAGTTTTAACGTCAGAGCGTGGGCAAGCTTGTTTGCGATTGAATCCTGGATGCTGAAGACGTCCGTAAATGTTTCGTCAAACCTGTCCGACCAAAGCGCTCGATTGGTTTTGCCGTCACTTAGTTGCACCGTGACGCGGAGCCGATCGCCCAGACGCTGAATCGTACCGCTGAGAATTGCATCGGCGTTAAGAGCCTTGGCAATCGCAGCGGGATCGTCAGCATCCTTGCTATAGCGCAGCATGGTAGTTGTGGGAAAGACACTCAGTTGCTTAACGTTGCTTAGCCGACCAATCACCGCGTCAGCCATACCAAGCCCGAGTAACTCATCATCGGCAGTCTTAGGGATTTGCTCGAAAGGCAGAATAGCTAATGATCGCATTGCTTGGACCGAGGGATTAACGGCAGCACCCGCGATCGCATGTGATCCATGCCCTTGCAGTTGAGTACGGAGAAGCCATCCACCCCCGAGCAAAATGATCACAGCAACTCCTACGGCAGTGACTATTCGCCGCTTTGGCCATCTCTCATAAGCTGCCCGAGTAAGTGATCGATCTTGTAAGCAAGTGTTTATTTGTGCCATTAACTCACTTACAGAGTTTTGCCGCTTTTTCGGATCTTCCTGTCTCGACTGACTGATGACTGCCTTGATACAACTGCTCAAGTAATCTTCGCCGGTTGCGCGAGTGCACGACCCTGTCAGGTCATTCAACAATGTGCCGAGGGAATATACGTCCGTAGCTGCAGTAACTTGCTGCCCGCGGTGCAGCTCCGGCGCCGCGTACTTGGGTGTCAATCTTCGTTCGGCCACGACGGTAACATCGTCGTTCTCTGAGTAAGCAATTACCTTTGCGATGCCGAAATCGAGTAGCTTTGGTTGTCCATCAGACTTAACGAGCACGTTGGTGGGTTTTATATCGCGATGGATAATTCCATTTTCATGAGCTGCTCGGACAGCGGAACAGACTTTTAGGAAAAGCTCCAATCGTGATTTAGGAGAAAGATTCTCTGACTTCGCAAAACTTGTGATTGGTTCGCCGCTCACCAGCTCCATCACGAAGTAAGGAAGACCATCGCTTGTCAGTCCCGCATCGAACAGCTGTGTGATACATGGGTGATCTAATCTGGCGAGTATCTGCCGTTCGGCTCGGAAACGCCTCAACACTTCCTCCGTGTCGGTGCCGCGTTTGAGCACCTTAATGGCCACCGTTCTGTCGAACTGGCCATCGGCACGCTCTGCCAGATACACCGCGCCCATGCCACCTCGTCCGACTTCTTTGATAATGCGGTAGGCGCCGAGCCGTTCTCCTGCTCGATCAGGCACATCTTCCCGGAGGTGCCTTGTCGCCCATTCAGCAAATTGCTCGAGCGAAGCGGTATCTCCGCTCAACAATACTTCAGCTTCCTTTAGTAACTCTAGATCGTTAGCGCAAGCTTCGCGTAATAGCTCCGCCCGACGCGATGAAGAGGTTTGTTCCAAGGCGTCAGCCAGGACTGCTTTGAGCTTTTGCCAGCGACCGGCGGTTATTTGCCGGCGGAAGCTAGCTGATTTAGCCATAAATCGATCTAGTAATTCACAGCGAAAGAGGTTGCGACTCCGAAGCTCAGCCCTCGAGGTTAGAATCGTTAGCTAATGGCCAGGGTCGCACCTTATCCCCGGGAACATATCGTCAGGAACAGTCCGCGTCCAACCGCATCACTGCGTCGAATTGATTAGTAGTGCGCGCCCACGTATTCCCACATTTGGTGATGCCAGTAGGGCCATTCGTGCCCCCCTTCTGGTCCCCAATCATCCAGGTGATGGGCAATGCCGCGGTTCCGAAGAATTTCAGACATTCGATAAGTCGGCCCGCTGTTCTCCCATGGACCACAGCCGGTCGCGAGGTGAATGTCGCAGCTCGTGTACTGGTGAAGTTACCTGGGATAGCTCTGGTTGGCCATGTAATCGACCGGGTTATTGAAGTAAAAGTTGTCGTCGTACATGCCGTCCATGGAATCCCGCAGGTCATAAACACCCGAGAG
>JBKPQI010000277.1:0-4970 GCA_046733975.1 Verrucomicrobiota bacterium | reverse complement strand
ATCTGGTCGGAATAGCAGGGCGCAGTGAAGAGCTAGAACCGCAGGGCGGAAGTGTTGCGGGATCGGTCTTGACGACCGGACTCTCATTCCCCCTGTTTGTGCCGGCGCTTTATCAGGCTTTCTCCGGTAGCTGTGAGGAGTCGGGCCGACTCTCATTTGTTCCAGCAGCTGCGTTCTCGGCTTCGCTACCGGGTTTGGTAGGCGTGTTGTCGCCGGCGCGATCGGATCGCGACGAGACTTTTGCTGCAGCGCGATCGGTCGCGGCTGCCGTATCGGGATCTTTTTCGTGGGTGACGTCGTGGCGAAGCTTATCCTGGGTCATTGCGCAGCCTATTACCAGGTGAGAGCGAGCGTCAACCCCTCAGTAATGTTCCGTAACGACGGCGCGGATCCGAGACAGCCAATGCGATTGGAGAAGAAGGCGAACACATCGTCCTATCGCGAGTGCTGATCGGAATGGTTCTCCGCATTTGCGGCCGACCCGAGCGGCACTGGCAAATCGGGGCGCTAAGTTCGTTTGTGCGGAAGGCGAGCCATCATCGACTCGGAGGTTAAGCCAGAAGAAGAGTTCGTTTCGGCTAGCAGCCGAAACCAACAGGCTCGCAACCTGTGCTCCCCGAACAAGAGGGACGTCCGGTCACTGCTCGCAAAGCTTCAGAAAGCGCGGATCTTTGCGCAGCGAATCCCAAAACGGATCGAGCTTCAGGTTGGCGACCGTTAATCCGGCGGGCAGTTGCTTCTTCGCAGTCCGCCAGCGCACATCATTTTCCACTTTCCAAAGTGGTGAGGACCATCTTTGGTGCGTGCTTTTATGGATGCGATCGAAGAGTTGTGGCGGATTCCGCAGTGGACGCAGTCGCGCGGTGAAGAACTGGCCAATAGCATCAGTCACGGAGTTGGATTAGTTGCAGCGGTCATCGGCACTCCGATCTTGCTTTTGGCTGCGCGCAATGTCGGTAGCGGCGGTTTTTTTATCGGCACAATAATTTTCGGGGTGACGATGCTGGTGTTGTATCTCGGTTCCACTCTTTACCACGCCTGGCCGCAGACCCGTGCAAAATGCGTGCTACAGGTCTTCGATCATTCCGCCATCTTTCTGCTCATCGCAGGGACGTACACCCCGTTCACGCTCGGTCCACTCCGCGGGATATTGGGCTGGACTATTCTCGGAATCATCTGGGCTCTGGCGATCTTCGGGATCATTATGAAGGCGACGAGGGGGGTGTCGCGCCATCGGAAACTTGGGCTATGGCTTTATCTCGGGATGGGCTGGTTGCCGCTGATCGTGATCGGCCCGCTGGCCCTGGCCATTCCACACTCCGCATTGTTCTGGTTAATTGCGGGCGGAATCGCTTATACGACGGGTGTACTATTTTTCGTTAGCGAGCGTTTGCGCTATGCTCACCTGGTCTGGCATTTATTCGTGCTGGCAGGAACAAGCTGTCATTTTCTTGCTCTATTCAGCTGCGCGATGAGCTGAACCCTCACATGCGGACGCGTTCGCGGCGACTGTCCAGGTGAGGCTTCGCCGCAACAAGATGGAGAGGAGAGGTGCGAGGCAGAGCATCACGATGCCAATCAGGGCAATGGTCATTGGATGCGAGTGATTGTTTCCCGCGCCGAGCACCAGCCACCGCGCTTTTTCAAGCAGTGCTAAACCGGACATGACGAGAACAACGACGATTCCACGGCGGATATAGGAGCCGCGCATCAAGGGCGCGATCTTCGCACCGAACATGCACCCAGGGACCGAGCCGAGGGTCAGGGGAATCGCAATTTTCCAGTCCAGTCCGTTGACGAGGATGTTGGATACCGCGGCCGAAAGCACCAGCGGCACTGCCTGCATCAGGTCCGTCCCGACAAGTTGGACTGCCGGCAGCGCGGGATAGAACAAAAGCAGCGTGATCATGATGAGCGAACCGGACCCGACCGAGGTGACGCCAACCAGGAGTCCGCCGAGTGCACCAACGAGAAGGGTAGGCAGCGGACGCACGACGCAGTCACGCGAAGTGCGACGGGGACTTTTTCCGCGTCGTCGCATCTGCGCACAGAGGCGCCACGCATAAGTTGTCGCTGCAAGGAGTGTGGCCATACCAATGCACCCCATCAGGAAGGTCTCGATGTTCGCACTAGGAGTGATCCAGCGGACGAGGTGCGGCCCGAGAAAAGCCATCGGCACGGAGCTGCAAATGAGTAAGGCGGCCAGCCGGAGATTGGGTGAGCCGCAGCGCCAGTGCACAGCAGCTCCGCCGGTCTTGTAGATCGCCGCGGCGGTCAGGTCGGCAGTGACAATGGAGGAAACATTGCCAACTCCGAGGAAGATTAAAGCAGGGGTCATGAGGGCGCCACCGCCCATGCCGGTGATGCCGACAACGATGCCCACGAACAGAGCCGCTATAGCTGTCGTGATCTCGGTGTGATGGCCCGCCCAAAATCCGTGGGGAAGCAGCGTCGTCAGCGTGTGTAAGCGGCCGTGCGCCAGCCAGGCCTGAACCGCGAGAAATCCCATAATTAATTGAACCACATTCGATGCGGTCCTGTAAACGACAACGGAGTTCTAGCCGGAGATGGTCGGCGATAGCGTAAGCGGCTGGAGAACTGATAGTTCTACCGAGTTTTCAACGTTGCAATCGGCGTCTTTGCCGCGCTGTGCCTCAGAAGGTTCACGGTCCGTTCTTCGATTACGGCTGGCAAAGCTTTTGGAAGCGTGGGTCTTTGCGCACCGGATCCCAGAACGGATCAAGCTTGAGACTGGCGGCACTTAATCCGGCTGGCACCTGCAGAAGCTGCGGCAAATCCGCAAGTGCGGCGTCGTGATCGCCGAAAAGCGCCTGGATTTGCGCGCGCGTCGCCATGGCCGATGGCTTGTTAACGGCGTCGTTCTCGTAATCTTTGACGGCCTGCTGCGCCTGCTCGAGAGCTTTTTCCTTTTGTCCGAGGCCTGCATACGCGAGTGCCAGATAATCGGGAAGGCCGTTTGCTTCAGGTGCAAGCACCGTATCGGGCGTCGGCTTCATCGATTGAACCGCGCGGGTGAAACTTTGCTGGGCGTCCGCGTGCCGGCCGCTCCACTCCTGACAGAATCCAAGCTGGACCAGCGCAATCTTGGTGATCGAATCGAGCTGCTGTCCTGCTGGAATCGACTTTAACTTTTGCTCAACAACCCGAATAGCGCGATCAAACTCGCGTTCATATATTGCCTGCGTGATCCGGCTGCCGACGACAAAATCTTCCATCGAGCTTTCAGGGATGCGCGCCAGTTCCTGAGCCGCTTCAGGCAGTCGGCCTTCGTTCTGCAAAATCCCGGCTTTGATTGCGTGCGTCGCCTCGGAATCAGGAGAGATCTGCAGGGCGCGGTCGATGACAGCATACGCCTCATCGTAGCGTCTTAAGTACATGTAGAACTCGCCGCTCATGGAGCTTAAGAGGCTGACATCGCGGGGATCGAGCTCGAGCGCTTTTTTATAATTGGTTTCCGCATCCTGCCAGCGGCCGACACGCCGCAGGACGAAGGCGAGGTTTTGCAAAAGGAAGGCGTTGTTCGGCAATCGCCGTTGCGCTTCCTCAAAAGCTGTCACCGCGCCGTCGAAGTCACGGAGCACCCGGTAGTGATAGGCGCCTTTCGCGATCCACGACTCACCTGCTTCCGGCGCCAACGCCATTGCGCGGTCGGCCGCTTCCTGCACGGCAGCGGGTGTATTCGCGTTTCGGTCAATCGTGTTAAAAAAAAGAAAGCTTCGGAAGACGGCGAGCCGCGCCCAGGCGATCGCAAACTTCGGATCGAGCTGCACCGCCTGTGCGTACGCGGCAACTGCATGTTGGTAACTCTCGTAGTCGTACTCATTGTGTTCGATTGCCAGTCCGCGCAGATAGGCGTCGTAAGCAACGGGATTGTTAGTGGGCCTGTCGGTAATCTCTTTGTGCTCCGTGCCTGTTAGCTTGGCATTGAGTTGTTCAGCAATAGCCGTGGCGACTTCGCCTTCCACGCTGAAGACATCGTCGAGCTTGCGCGTATAACTTTCAGCCCACACGTGTTCATCCGTCGCTGCGCGGATTAGCTGAACGTTAATGTGAGCTGCATTGGCAATCTTCTGAACGCTGCCCTCAAGAATGTGCGCAACGCCGAGTTGGTTGCCGACTTCGCGCAAGTTGTCGGGAGCGCTTTGGTATTTCTGTGTCGAAGTGCGCGAGATGACTTTCAGCGCTGCAATCTTCGAGAGGCGCGTCAGAATTTCGTCACTGCTGAGATTTTCGAATGGCAGAACGGCGATGCTCTTTTCGGAAATCGGCGTTACCGGACTATTTGTGCTTTTCTCGGCCGCGGCACTCGATCGTTCGACAGCAGCGGTCGGTTTTGTCGCGGGTCCATGCCACCACCAATAAGCGCCCACGCTAATCGCTGCGATCAGTACTCCAAATCCCGCCAGCGCCCATCCGTAACGCATATTCCTGGCCGCTGTCGTTCCTGTTTCTTCCGGCGTTTTCTCAATCCCAGACGGGGTCACATCAAACGCCCACGCCAGTACCAGCGCGACGGGAAAACCGACACCCAGCAAAACAATCAGCACCGGCAGCACCAGCTCCGGCGCGTGGAATGCCGGCAACACCGTTGCCGCGATCTGCACCATCAGCCAGGCGGCCACGGCATAGCCAATCGCAACACGATAACACGTCGTTGCTTTAATTGGCTGAGAAACGAAGTCATGGCGGCTTAGGGTTATAATCGACGCGCGCCGTGCTTGCCAGCCCGCACGCAAGCCTCTTTCGATTTCCCAACTTTACCTCGCGCTTTGATCCGACATTAGTATAACAGCTAAGCGTATATCCCGGCACATGTCTCCGTTCCTGATTAAGGTAAGCAAAGATTTCGCGACGCTTTGGACAACGATCGATCCCATCGGGAACGTGGCGATGTTTGCCGGGTTGACGGCGGCGCTCAGTCGATCAGAGCGGCATCGCACCGCGCTGCT
>JBKPQI010000276.1:0-8238 GCA_046733975.1 Verrucomicrobiota bacterium | reverse complement strand
GCCCATGATTAGATCGCGCAGTAGCGTCCAACGCACCATGTTCGCGACATAATAGGTGCCGTTGATGTCGAGAAAAAAAATTGCCACCAGATAGCTCGCGATGATTCCGAACCCGATGCATTCCGCGACTAGCAGCGGCATTGAAATCATCATCGCCAGCGCGCGGGGAACGACCAGATAATCGATGGGATAGACGGCAAGCGCGCGCAAAGCATCGATTTGTTCAGTCACTTTCATGGTGCCGATCTCAGCCGACATGGCCGCGCCGACACGGCCGGTAACCATCAAAGCCGACAATACCGGCGCCAGTTCCCGGCAAATAGCAACCGACACCACCGCTCCTGTCGCCGAGCCCATCCCAATCTTGTTGAATTGGAAATAGGTTTGGGCGGCGAAAACGGCTCCAGTGAAGCCGCCGGTTACGATTACCACCAATTGTGACAACAACCCGATTTCGACAATTTGCTCGAGAAACAATCGCCACCGCAGCCGGTGAGTGAAGACGGAGCGAAACGTATCAGCGGCCAGCAGGACCACCTCTCCCAAATACCGGACGAACGCGACCAGGGGCGCACCGATCCAAATAAAAAAACGCGCGATCATGTTTGTTCCTGAACCGGGTACGGCAAAGCCGTTATGTAAATCGTCTCCAAACCGACAAGGAATCGCTTTGCCATCGAACTGTGCAAGAAGCAAAATGCGAAAGTAAGGTAGGGGCGACTGACCTCAAATCGCCCGGGCGCTTCGGGTGAACCGCCCCTACCTCAGTGGGAGCGAATTGTAAAGCGAGCATCGCTTGCCGGCGAACGCCGACGGAGGGACGCGCTTCCGCGCGTTCGAACACTAATCAGGAAGCGAGCGGTTGCGTTCTTGATTTAGAGCGCATTTCGTCGGGGACGGCGCCGATGAAGCGCGGCTCCAGCCCGATTTTCCGAAACATCGCACGCAAGTCCCGCAGCGTGATCGCGGTGTCGTCCATTTCCAGATAAACCAGGTCGTGATTGCGGTCGACTTTGTAGCGCAGCCCGGGAATTGCTTCGAGTTGACGATCGAGCTCGAGGATTTTGTCGATGTTGCGTAAACCGGCGGCGTAAACTTCAAGCTCAATCATATCAGCGATTGTACAAATCCGGCCTTGAAGCAAAAGCGAAAACCACGTTGCGTGGAGCGGCTGGTTGGTGAACAAATCTGGCGATGAAGCGCATTTTTTGGCTGAGTGCGATGGTTCTTCCCATGTTCCTGCCGGCGGGATGCGAAACCACGCTTCCGGGGATTCAGGCCGCGAAAATAGAGATGGCGCAAAAATACGCGGCGGAAACTCCCGGCGACTATTTTATTGGCCGCCGCTATTACAAACCGGACTTCAAATTCTGGGGCTACGTTCGCCGTCCGGGGCAATCATGGAGCGAGTCGCAGTTGGTGATGTTGAACGAGAAGCAGAAGCTCGCTCCTGACCGGGAACGACTCGATTTTGGCAGCGACAATAACTACGAATACAAACTTTACGGCTACTTCAGCGGCGACAGGGTTTATGAACCGGCCAGCAACGGCATTTACCCGGAATTCGTCCTGAAAGGCTACGAATTAATCTCGACCAATCCTCCGTCCATTTTCGCGAGCCAATTTTCCGGCCGTTCCCAGGCGGAGGTAAGCCGATATCAAATCGAGAAACCACAGCTGTAAAAGCGGAATGACGATGTCATCTCCCGGTCATCCGGAGCCCGCCTCAGGCGGGTCGAGGGATCCCGAGGAAGTTAGCTCAAATGCTTCGCAGCGGGATCCCTCGGCTGTCGCTCGGGATGACGGAAGGTCGGGGCGCGACCGTTTGATCGACGACTTTCTGCGCTATCTTGCGGTCGAACGCAACGCGTCACCGCGAACGTTGAAAGCTTATGAAAGTGCGCTCTCGAAAGCTCGTCTGCATTTGAAGGGCAAGCCATGGCTGAAGTGCCAAGCCGATGATTTTCGCGATTATCTTTTTCTTCTCTCGAAAGAAAAAGCCGCGCGCAGTTATATTCGGCTTCAGTTCTCTGCCCTGCGAACCTTCTACAAGTTCTTGCGGATCCGCAGAAAACTGGCGCACGATCCCACTGCGGAGGTGCAATTGCCGAAGCTGCAAAGGCAATTGCCCATCGTGCTCACGCGGCAACAAATCGAACAACTTCTTTCCGCACCATTGCGAGTAAAAAAAACGTCGGCTGCGCCAACCTGGATGCCACTGCGCGATGCCGCGGTGCTCGAATTATTTTACAGCAGTGGGTTGCGCCTGAACGAACTGGCCGCGCTGGATGTCGCCGATGCCGATCTTTACACCGAGTCGGTCCGTGTTCTTGGCAAAGGCCGGAAGGAACGTGTTTGTCCGGTTGGTTTGCCCGCGCTGGAGGCAATTCAGCGGTATCGCACTGCCGCGAAAGTGCACGGCGGCCCATTATTCATCAACAAGGCACGACGGCGAATTTCCGCGCGCTCAATCTGGCTAATCGTGCGCCGCTATTTACCGTTTACGACAATTCCGATCTCGATCAGCCCTCACAAACTGCGCCACAGCTTCGCCACTCACATGCTCGATCGCGGCGCTGATCTCCGCAGCGTCCAGGCTTTGTTAGGCCACGCCAGCCTTTCCACCACGCAAATTTACACCCACGTCACCGTTGAACGCTTAAAAAAGGCTTACGCTGAAGCGCATCCGAGGGCGTAGAAACTCGTCATCCCGAGCGAAAACGCCAGTCCGGCTCGGACCGAGGGATCCCGGTGTGAAAGCTTTAAGTAACGCCGCGGGATCCCTCGGCCTTCGCTCGGGATGACGCCTGTCGGAGCTGACGACTCGCTTGTTCAGCTTGCGCCCGCGGCTGCGGCTTGCGGCGCTACAGCCTTGAACACGAGCTTCCCGTTCTCCGCTGAAACCTGAACGACATCGCCCGGCTTCACGTTGCCGCGCAACAATTCCTCCGCGAATGGATCTTCTAAATAACGCTCCACCGCACGACGCATTGGGCGCGCGCCGTATTGCGGGTCGTATCCTTTTTCGATCAGGAATTCCTTGGCCGATTGCTCAAGCTCGATGTGCACATCCTTCCCTTTGACGCGGTGCAAAACCTTGGCCACTTCGAGTTCGACAATTTGCATCAGATCCCCCTTCGTCAGCTGGTGGAAGACGATGATGTCGTCGAGCCGGTTGATGAATTCCGGCTTAAATACCTTCTTCGCCTCTTCCAACAACCGATCGCGCATCGCTTCGAACTCATGTTCGCCCAGCGGCTTGGTCGCGCCAAAACCCATCGTCGTTTGTCTCCGCAAAATCTCCGCACCGACGTTCGACGTCATGATGATAATCGTGTTACGGAAATCGATTTTGCGGCCGAGCGAATCGGTAATCTTGCCGTCTTCCAGAATTTGCAGCAGCAAATGCATGACATCGGGGTGCGCCTTTTCGATTTCATCGAACAGCACGACCGAATAGGGCCGGCGTCGCACCGCCTCTGAAAGCTGACCGCCCTCTTCGTAACCCACATAACCTGGCGGCGACCCAATCAGACGCGAAGCCGTGAACTTTTCCATGTACTCCGACATGTCGATCTGAATGAGTGCGTCCCGATCGCCGAACATGAATTCCGCCAAAGTTTGCGCGAGGAAAGTTTTACCAACACCGGTGGGGCCAAGGAAAATGAAGGAACCGATCGGCCGGCGCGGATCTTTCAGATCGGCACGCGATCGGCGCAGCGCCTTGGAAATCGCAATCACCGCTTCGTCCTGCCCGATAACCTTGCCCTTCAACTCCTCCTCCATCTTGAGAAGTTTTTCAGTCTCTTTCTGCTCCATTCGCTGCAATGGAACGCCGGTGACTTTCGAGATGATGTGCATCATGTCGTCGCCGGTCACGAGCACTTCTTTCTCTTCCCGTTCCTCACGCCATTTCGCCAGAATGGAATCAAGTTTTTCCTTGGTCTGCTTTTCCTTGTCCCGCAGACCGGCTGCCTTTTCAAAATCCTGCGCTTTGATCGCGCCCTCTTTTTCGCCACGAATGACCTCGATTTCTTTCTCGATCTCTTTCACGTCGGGGGGTCGCGTCATCGCGTTGATCCGGGCCCGCGCGCCGGCTTCGTCCATGACATCGATCGCTTTGTCCGGCAAAAATCGCCCGGTGATGTAGCGGTCGGAAAGTTTCACCGCCGTTTCCAGGGCTTCGTCGGTCAACTTCGCTTTGTGATGCGCCTCATACTTCGGCCGCAGCCCTTTCAAAATCAAAATCGCTTCCTCGACCGTCGGCGCATCCACTTTCACGGTTTGGAATCGTCGTTCCAACGCCGCGTCTTTCTCGATGTATTTGCGATACTCATTCAATGTCGTCGCGCCCACACATTGCAATTCACCGCGGCTTAAGGCCGGCTTGATAATGTTGCTCGCGTCCATCGCGCCTTCGGCCGAACCGGCGCCGACAATCGTGTGCAGCTCGTCGATGAACAGGATCACATTCTTGCTGCGACGAATTTCGTCCATGACGGCTTTGATCCGTTCCTCGAATTGACCGCGATACTTGGTTCCGGCCACCATCAACGCCAGATCCAGTGTGATTACTTTCTTGTCGCGCAACAACTCCGGCACGTTGCCCGCGGCAATCTCCTGCGCCAGTCCTTCGACAATCGCAGTCTTGCCCACGCCCGCTTCGCCGAGCAACACCGGATTGTTTTTCGTCCGCCGGCAAAGCACCTGAATCACCCGCTCGATTTCGTTTTTTCGTCCGATGACTGGATCGAGCTCGGCCTTCTTTGCCAGATCCGTCAGATCACGCCCGAACGCGCGCAAAGCCGGCGTCTTGACATCTTTTTTCCCGCCGGTCGCTGTGCCGCTTGATTCCTCCGCCTCGCCTTCCGGCGGCGTGAAGTTTGGATCGAGTTCCTTTAAAATCTCATTGCGAGTGCGCTCGATATCAATCTCGAGACTCTTCAACACCCGGGCGGCCACTCCTTCGCCTTCGCGCAGTAAACCCAGGAGAATGTGCTCGGTGCCGACATAGGAATGGTTCAGCGCTTTGGCTTCCTTGCCCGCCAGCGCCAGCACTTTCTTCACTCGCGGCGTGTACGGAATATTGCCGACCATCTTTGTTTCCGGACCCGACCCGACTTGCTTCTCGACTTCCATTCGCACCGTTTCGAGATCGAGTCCCATCTTCTGCAAAACGTTGACGGCCACGCCTTGGCCGAGCTTGATCAAGCCAAGAAGTAGATGCTCGGTCCCGACGTAATTGTGATTAAAACGATCGGCTTCTTTTCGGGCAAGTTGCAGAACTTGCTGAGCTCGCGGGGTGAAGTTATTCATTTTTTTGCGGCCCGGAATTACCCGTTACCTCCGGCTCCCGCGCCACTTTACTAATATCAGGCTTGGGGAACGATTTCAAACGCTCGCGGATGATTTGCGCACGGAAATGGTCGCGCTCTTCCGCGTTCAGCTTCTGCTGCGTGCTCTTTTGCAAATGCGCCGGCTGGGTTTCGATAAAAAGCTGGTCGATGCCGAGGCGCTTGTCTTCGGGGAATGCGCCGAGATCGATCCCGAGTTTCACCACCGAAAGCAAATTCAACGCTTCCTTGGAGGTCATGGCATGAGCGTAGGTAAGCAAGCCGTAGGCCCGACCGATCTGGTCCCATAATGTATTTGGTCGCTTCTGAATTAAAACCTGCCGCGCATCCTGTTCCTTCTCGATAATGGTCTCGATTACCTTGTTCAGGCGTGAGATAATTTCGTCTTCCTTTTCGCCGAGTGTGGTCTGATTCGAGATCTGGAATAGATTGCCCATCGCTTCTGTCCCTTCGCCATAGAGTCCGCGCACCGCGAGTCCGATCTTGTTCACGGCTTGAATCACCTGGTTGATCAATTCGCTCAGCACCAGCCCGGGCAAGTGCAGCATCGCGGAGGCGCGCATGCCGGTTCCGACATTGGTCGGGCACGCCGTTAAATATCCGAGCTTCGCATCGTAAGCGAAGTCGAGTTTCGACTCGAGCGCGCTGTCCACTTTGTCCACCAGCTTGAATGCCTGCCGCAATTGCAGTCCCGAGCGAATCGATTGCATTCGCAAATGATCTTCCTCATTAATCATCACGCTCAGCGTCTGCTTGCGGTTCATCACAATAGCGCTGCCCACGCTTTTGGCTGCGTGTTCGCGACTGATCAGATGCCGCTCCACCAGCACCTGTTTTTCCAGCGCCGACAAATCCTGGAGCAATTCCGAGAACGGCTCCTGCATTTCGGGCAGCTCTTCGACCCGCGGCTTAATCGATTCCAAAATCGTCGTACGCTCGGCCTTCTTGGCCCAGCCCGGAAAGGCGCGATTTCGTAAATTTCGCGCCAGCCGTACCCGGCTGCTGACTACGACCTGATGGTGCGGGCCTTCGCCGCGCAACCATTCACCCGTGCTCGCCATTAAATTTTGAAATTTCATTTCGATTCCGTCAGTTGCGTTTCCAACTGCCTGATCTCGTCGCGCAATGCCGCCGCCGTCTCGTAATTTTCTTCCTGCACCGCTTTGCGCAGACTTTCGGCCAGCGTTTTCATTCGATCGCTTAACGCTAAAGTTTTTTGGGCGCGCGCCGGCAACTTGCCGACATGGGTCGTGCCTTTGTGCATCGCCTTCAAAAGCGAGTTCAATCCATCCGCAAATGCGACATAGCAACTGCTGCAGCCGAGTCGTCCCGTTTTCTTGAAATCGGCCTGCGTGAATCCGCAAACCGGGCAGCGCGTACTCGACCCGCCCTTTTCGATTTCTTCCGCCGCGCCGATGCCAAGCAGCAAATCCGCCAGCGCGAAACCGGTCGGGTCCTGCACTCCCTTTTCCTTGGAGCAACCTTCGCAAAGATTCACCTTTTGCATTTTCCCGTCCACGATCTGTGTCAGGAAAACCGCCGCATCATTCATTTTGCAAACGTCGCACAACATCTTACTACATTAGACCTTCGCCCGGTCTAAACATTCAAGCCCATAGTACGGTTAGCATCTCGCGCGCCGGATGGTCGGGGGAATCTTTCAGGAATAGATCGGCGTCCCGCCTTCCCGGGTGATCTCGCGGAAACGAGCGATCATTCGCAGACTGATCGGACCCGGTTTTCCTGTGCCGATCACGCGCCCATCCGCGCGAATGACCGGAATAACTTCCGCTGCCGTTCCACTGAGGAGACATTCGTCGGCAATGAAGACATCATGCCGGCTGACATCGACCTCAGAAATTTTAATTCCCAATTCCGCTGCGATCTCGAATACGACCGCCCGCGTGATGCCGCGCAATGCGCCCGCCGTGATTGGCGGGGTAAAAATTTCGCCGCGTTTGATCACGAAAATGTTGTCGGCCGTACATTCAGCGATGCAGCCCTGATCGTTTAACATTAATGCTTCATCCGCGCCCGAGAGATTCGCTTCGATCCGCGCCATCACGTTATTCAGGTAATTGAGCGATTTCACTGCCGGATTCAGCGAGCCGGGCCCGGTCCGTCGCGTCGCCACCGTCACAACGCTGAGACCATTCTGATACATCTCCGCCGGATAGAGCGCGATCGTGGTGGCAATGATGATCACACTCGGCCGTTTACATTGTGCCGGATTCAACCCGAGATTGCCCACCCCGCGGGTCACAATTAATCGAATGTAACCGTCGCGCAGATCGTTCTTGCGGATTGTTTCCAGCAACGCCTCGGTCATTTCGCCGTGCGACATCGGGATATCCAGGCAGATCGAGCGCGCCGAATCCCACAGCCGGTCGAGATGTTCTTTCAGCCGAAACACGCGGCCGTTGTAAAAACGAATGCCTTCGAAAATCCCATCACCGTAGAGCAAGCCGTGATCAAAAACCGAAACTTTTGCGTCTTCTTCCGCGACAAATTCGCCGTCGAGGAAAATGGTCAAAGGCTTGGCGGCCTTTTTTGTTGCCGACTCGTTCGCCGGTTTCACCGCGCGAGAGGTCCGCTCTTCCACTAAAGTTGCACCATCACCATTGGCTGTAGTTTTTGTAGGCACAAAAAAATCTCCGATGTTCCCGCGCTAATTCAAGGGGATTCATTCAAGCGTTGAACGGTTAAAGCGTTAAGCGGAGTCATCAACACGGTCTGTCATCCCGAGCAGCAGTCGAGGGATCCCGTCGTGACATCTTTAAGGTAACGCCGCGGGATCCTTCGACTTCGCTGCGTCCGCTCCTGTCTCTTATACACATCTCCGAGCCCACGAGACATACATCACAATCTCGTTTGCCGTCTTCTG
>JBKPQI010000275.1:0-11862 GCA_046733975.1 Verrucomicrobiota bacterium | reverse complement strand
CCGGTGAGTTCGATGCCGTCGAATCGGAAGTAGATGGAGTCAAGCTGCGTATTACTACGACGAAGGGAAAGACAGAGAGCGCGCGCTACGCACTCGAAGCAACCGCGCAGATTTTACACTACTACAACGACTACTTTGGCGTGCCCTACCCTTTACCGAAGTTGGATCAGCTCGCGATTCCCGGCGGCTTCGGCGGCGCGATGGAAAACTGGGGTGGAATCACCTATTACGAGACCGCTTTATTGTTTGATCCGGCGAATTCGTCAGCTGCAACCAAACAACGCGTCTATGAAGTAATTGCGCACGAGGTGGCGCATCAATGGTTCGGCGATCTCGTTACCATGGCATGGTGGGATAATCTTTGGCTCAACGAAGGGTTCGCTTCATGGATGGGGTCGAAATGCACCGCGCGTTTTAATCCGCAATGGGAAGTGTGGCTCGAAAAAAATCTGCCGCGCGATCCAACGCGGCGGACCGGAATTGTAAAAGAGCAGGCCATGGAAGGCGATGCGCGCGCGACCACGCATCCGATTCAGCAGAAGATCGAAACTGAAGCGGAGGCGAACAATGCTTTTGATGATATCACCTACAAGAAGGGCCAATCTTTTCTGCGAATGCTTGAGAGCTTCCTGGGCGAGGAGGCGTTTCGCGACGGCATTCGTCGCTACATCCAGGCGCACCAATATTCCAATTCCACCACAGCCGATCTGTGGAAGGCACTCAGCGACGCCTCCGGCAAACCGGTAGTGGACATTGCCGCGGGCTGGACGGAGCAACCCGGTTTTCCTGTCATCAATGTGAAACGAGAAGCGAATGATAAAGTGACGCTCTCGCAAGAACGCTTCACGGTAAATTTTAACGAAACCGCAGATCTGACGTGGAAGATTCCCCTCACCTATGTGGTCGATGGTCAGAGCGCGCCCGCCACGTTGCTGATGTCGGATAAAACGGTGACACTGGAAGACATCCCTCCTGATCGCGCGTTAAAACTGAACGTCGAAGGCGCGGGCAACTATCGCGTGGCTTACGATGACGCGTCGTGGAAGCTGCTGCTGGCGACGTTGCCGGGCATGAATGTGCCGGACAAGGTAAATTTGCTGAGCGATGCGTGGGCATTTGTCCAGGCAGGGCGGCAACCATTGAAGTTTTATACCGATCTGATCGATCGATTGCCGCCGGGCACTGCGCTCGCCGTTCGCGAGCAAATAATCAATGCCATCAACGCAATCGACCATCTCCTCGCAGGAGCGCCTGAACGCGACAGGTTTCGCGCTTACGGTCGCGGGGCTTTACGTCCCGCTCTTAATACACTTGGTTTCCAGCTGAAGGCCGACGAACCTATGACCGCGTCTCTGCTCCGCGGCAGCCTGCTGCAGGAACTTGGATTGCTCGGCGATGAAGAAGTTATCAAAACGTGCCGGCAAAACTTTCAGAACTACTTGAAGGATGCTGCGAGCCTGGCACCTGATCTTCGGGCCGCAACCTTTGCTGTTGTCATGCGACATGGCGACGCTACCACCTGGCAGAAACTACATGAGCTCGGGCTGAAAACGGCGAGCACCGAGGACAAGCAGTATTACTATGACGCGCTAGCGTTTGCCACCGATCCCAAGCTCATCCAGAAATCGTTAGCTGTGACATTGACGGACGAGCTTCCGACCAGCCGCGCCGTTTTCATGGTTTCGAAAGTCGCACGCGAAAGCGACCGGCCCGATCTGGTTTGGGAATTTGCGCAGAAGAATCTGAAAGCATTAGTGGGGAAAGTAGACGCGCTCAATGCCAACAACTACCCGCCAAATCTGTTTATTTTTTTCTTTGATCCCGCACGAATCGACGAATTGAAAGCTTTTGCCGGAAAGAACCTGGGTGAAGCCAGCCGCAAGCCAGTAGAGATCGCAGCGGATGAAATTCGGTTCCGCGCGGATTTCCGGAAGCGATTGATCGAACAAATTGGGCAATAGGTCATCCTAAGCGACAGTCGAGCGAGCCCATTGCGCTGGTTGAAGCTGCCGCCGGGATGGCCGCAGTTACAACCAGACAGCTACAATTAGAGCGGTGGCGGATTCGGCGAAGGCGGAAAAGGTGTTTGCATTCTCGACATCGCGATCATCGCTTTCGCCTGCTGCCAGCCGTACCAGGCACGACTGAGAAGGAAAAAAGCCAGAATGGCCCACCATACCGATCCTGCCATCAACCCCAGAATTCCCAGGATGGCGCCGCCGACCAGTCCAATCATACTTGCAATTTGGAGGCTGCGGAATTCACCAAAGGGAAACCAAAGCAGCCCGCGCACAATTTGTCCGCCGTCGAGTGGAAACACCGGCAGAATGTTAAAAATGAGTAGCCCAAGATTGATCCAGTTTAGGTCGTAAAGGAAGACGGCGAGGTCGCTGCCCGGCGCTGACGCCCGCACCAGCATCAACATCCCACCGAGAATCGGAAGGAGAATCAGATTGACCAGCGGCCCGGCGGCAATGCTCCAAAGATAAGCGCCGGCGCGTCGAGGTGGATTAACGAAGGCGATGCCTCCGAGCGGCCAAAGCACAATCTGATTCGCTACTCCCCCTACCTGTCGACACGCAAGTGCGTGACCAAATTCATGAATCAGCACAATGACGAACAGCCCGACGTACTCCAGAACGCCCCAAACCGGCGACTGGTATTTACGAATGTATCCGGAGATGAAATACGCGGCGATAATAAACCAGGTGAAATGCAGGAACACGTCGATGCCAGCAAACCGAAAAAGACGAATGGTGCCGCCTCGCATTGGGTCACTCCTTGGAAATCACCAGTGGAACAAAGCGCTAGAGCGTCAGATCGTGCTGCGGGCTTTCCGGCGTAATCAGCAGTCGCATCGGGATCATGGCAGACTCGAAGAAGCCGTGGCGTTTGAAAAAGGCCTGCGATTTGATTTCCGGCCGATCGGTCAGCAAAGTGATACGGAGGAAATTCTTCTTCCGCGCAAAGTCGATCGCGTATTCGAGTAATTGCGAGCCGTATCCCTTATCGCGATAGGCTTTGTGAATAACAAGATCTTCCAACAAAATGACAAAGCCGCCTTCCGCCGTGCTGATGGTGAAAAGCAAATTGATCATTCCGACAATTGCATGATCACGCCGAAGGACAAAAACGCGGCCGCGGTTAGGTTGTTCAAAAATCAAGCGTAGCCCGCGCAGTTGCTTTTCCTTGTTGGGGCGGAAATCGCTCTCCTCGCTAAAAAGCTCGCCCAGAAGCTCGGATAGTTCATCCAGATCCTCAGCGGTCGCGGGTTCGATGGCAACGTGACTCACCCTCGGTTTATCATCGAAAAACGCGGTAGTGGCAACTGAGGGTTTTGTGGCACGACGTAGTTGGAGCGGTTTGTGTCAAACGCCGAATGGAAATAAGGCGCTCGCCGCCGCGGCGAGCGCCTCTATAACCATCATTGACAATGCCGACCTGATTTCTACCTTTCCCGTCCACCTTACGGGACACAATGAAACGCACGTATCAGCCATCGAAGCGGACGCGTAAACGCCAGCACGGTTTTCGCGCCCGCATGAAAACCAAAGGCGGCCGTGCCACTCTGGCGCGGCGGCGACAACGCGGCCGCAAACGGCTGCTGCCTAAAGGCGTGGAAAATCACTACGCCCGCCACACGCAGGCGTGAGGATTCGGTTGCGTAAGACGATTAATGGCGCATTTGACGCCTTTGACGAATTAACGAACTCCGACGTTGTAGCGCGCGGAATTTTTTGAACGCGACTTTCCCACCGTGTTCAAAAAACTCGTTTCAGAGAAACTGCAAACGGGCGCTCGCGATTTGCGCAAGACACCACCGCCGAGTCCGCGGCAAAAGCTCGGCGGGTTTGTCGTTGCTGCACGGATGGTTGATAAGGCGCGCGCCGATCTGCTCGGAATTGATGGCGAATACAACTTTTGCCCGTGCGGACTCGGCTCCTACTTCTGGAAATTCACCGGACTCGATCCGGCCAAGTTCAAAGAGTTCGTCGCATCCGGAGCAAGCGACGAGGAGATCGTATATGACGTCGAAGAAGAGGTGCTCTGACCTCGAGAGCCAATCTTAGTCAATCGAGCTTCTCCAGATTGCCAACAATCCGTTTTCGATGAGGCTCCAGGAATGGCGGTAAGACGAGCTGCTCACCGAGCGTCGTCATATCTTCGTCAATTCCGAATCCCGGTCCGTCGGTCGCAATCTCGAACAGGACGCCGTTAGGCTCGCGCACATACAGGCTGCGAAACCAAAAGCGATCCACCTTTCCGCTGTTCGGAATTCTGAACTCATTCAACCGGTCAGCCCAGGCGTCGTAGTCAGAATCGCGACTGCGGAAGGCCACGTGATGGACACCGCCTGCACCCTGCTGCGCCACCGGCAAATCAGGCTGGACCGCGACATGCAATTCAGCATGCGCTCCGCCACCGCTCATCTCGAAGACGTGCACGCGCGTCGCCGGATTGTCCGGGTGCGGGCAATCGCGCACTTGCCGCATGTTGAAAACTCGCGTGAGCAAGAGATCAGTCGGATTAAGAGTCGGCACGCTGATTACAATTGGACCAAGTCCTCGAATTTGCTGCTCGCGCGGTACCGGGCTGCGATCCCATGCCGCCGATGCATCGCCCTCGCCTTTATCGTCGATTAACGCGAGCCGCTGCCCCTCCGGGTCCTCGAACATCAGAGTCAGGCGGGCATCGCGCTCAAAGATCTCGCCATGCACCACACCCTCTTCATCAAAGCGACGTGACCACCACGTCAGCGCATCACTCCCCTTCACTCGCAAACATGTCCGAACAATGCTACGCGTCCCGCGGCGCTCCCGCGGCGCTCGCCAGCCGAAGAACGTGAGGTCGGTGCCTGGGCTGCCTTTCGCGTCGGCATAGAAGAGATGGTAAGCGCCGACGTCATCCTGATTTACCGTCCGCTTGACCAACCGCATGCCAAGGGTGCGGGTGAAAAAGCGATGGTTCGCTCGGATGGCGCCCGAAATCGCCGTCAGGTGGTGAATGCCGCGAAGTTCCACGAAAACGATTGTCCGATTAAGATCCCCGCGAGCTAATCGTCTGCAACCCTTGAGAGCACCAAAAGGCGGAAAGAACGCCAACAGTGCATCGCGCAACCGTCATGCTGAAGTTACAAATTCGCCGCTTCTTGCTCCAGAGATTCTAAATCGAGTGGACGCGTGAACATGGCAAGCTCGCCCTCGTCCGTGCGCGGCCATAATTCAGGAGGTTTATCCCAGTAAAGCTCTATCCCGTTCTCATCCGGATCACGAAGATAGAGCGCTTCACTTACGCCATGGTCGCTCGCCCCGTCCAGCCGGATGCCGGCTTGAACCAGTCGGCGCAACGCGTCGGCCAGTGCCGCACGGCTCGGGTATAGAATGCCGACGTGAAACAGCCCGGTGGTTCCGGGCGGCGGTGGCGAACCGCCCAAACTGTCCCAGGTGTTGAGTCCGATGTGATGATGGTAACCGCCAGCCGATACAAAGGCCGCTTCCGCGCCCATGCGCTGCATTAGCTCGAATCCAAGTATTCCACAGTAGAAGGCAAGCGAGCGTTCCAGGTTCGCGACCTTCAAGTGAACATGGCCGATGCGAACTTTGGGGTTAATGGCGGACTCGGTCATATTTCAAATTTAGTCACTCTTAGGACCGCCCTTTGATGCGCGCGGGTGCACCTTTGCGCACATTGCCGCTGCCGACACGTCTCTCTCGCCTCGTTCTTCCGCCGGTAATTCCCGGCGTGACTTGCACTGAACCGGCGGGATCTGCCACTTCATTGCTGCTCTTCTTTCGCTTTGTTCTCATGGGCAAGGTTCGCACTACAAATCCGTCGCGCGCGTAAGTAAAAATCGGATGCGGCCAAAATGAACTATGACGCCTAATGCTGACTAAGAGCAAACGTGACGCGACACTTCGGTTGAGTGGATTGGCAAACTCGCCTACGGCTAATCATTCGCGATGCATGAAATCCCTCTGATCACCACAATTGCTTTGGCGTTGAGCGCTGCGCTCGCTTTTGGCTTGGTGGCTAAGCGGATCGGCTTGTCACCAATTGTCGGATACCTGTTGGCCGGCGTGGTTATCGGGCCACATACCCCCGGCGTCACCGGAGACACGAAGATAGCCGCACAGCTGGCGGAGTTGGGCGTGATCCTACTCATGTTTGGCGTCGGCCTTCACTTCAGTCTCAAGGATCTCCTGGCAGTTCGTTACATCGCGATTCCGGGCGCCTTGGGCCAAAGTACGGCCGCGACTCTCGCATGCACCGGACTTGCAGTACTCGCCGGTTGGACATGGCACGCTGGCCTCATTCTTGGCATTGCCGTATCAGTCGCCAGCACCGTCGTGCTGCTGCGTGGACTAATGGATCACGGCAGTCTCGACGCGCCCGAAGGCCACGTCGCGGTCGGCTGGTTAATCTTTGAGGATGTCATCACTGTGCTTGTGCTGGTCCTGCTGCCGCCACTTGCAGCGACAGGCGGTAACAGTGCTGGTCTGTGGCAAACTATCGGGCTGGCGCTGGCAAAGCTGACTGTACTTACAGCGCTGGTGTTACTAGCAGGCGCACGCTTGGTTCCTTGGTTACTCCTGCGCATCGCGCGGCTGCGTTCGCGCGAGCTTTTTACCCTTTGTATCGTCGTTATTGCGATTTGCGTGGCAACAGTTTCCTATGTTGCTTTCGGAGCCTCGCTCGCACTCGGCGCTTTTCTGGGCGGAATGGTAGTGGGGCAATCCAGGGTCAGCGATGCGGCGGCAGCTGATGTTCTTCCGATGCGAAACGTATTCGCCATCCTCTTCTTCGTCGCCGTCGGCATGTTGTTCGATTATCACACAATCATTGAAGCGCCCATGTTGCTCCTCGGTGTTCTCGCGATTGTTTTACTGGTGAAACCAGTGGCAGCGCTGACGATTGTGGTTACGTTTGGCCACCCGCTCAAAACTGCGCTCACAGTCGCGGCCGGCCTCGCTCAAATCGGGGAGTTCTCGTTTATCCTTGGAGATATGGCGCGGTCACTTGGACTGATGCCAATGACCGGCAGCAATGTCCTTGTCGCCGCCGCCATCGTTTCAATCACTCTGAACCCGGTAATCTTTCGGGCTATGCTGGCGCTAGACCCGATCTTAAAACGAAATACGCGGCTGGCTGGATGGCTCGCGCTGCGACACGAAAAGTTGGGCGCGCGCGCCAACCAGGCCGCAGCACAGCGCATCGAAGATCCAGGCGCCATCGTCGTTGGTTATGGACCGGTCGGCAAAACGGTTTCTTGCTTGCTCGAGGAGTTCGAGATCAGCCCGATGATTATCGAGACAAACGTCGATGCCGTGTTGGAGCTACAGCGAGACGGTAAGCAGGCGCTGTTCGGCGACGCATCCCGGGCAGACATTCTTCGGGCCGCAAGAGTGGATGCAGCCGCGTATCTCATCGTGACCATGCCGCAGGCCGAACTTAGCCTACGCATTATCCAGGCTGCGCGCGAAGTCGCCCCGGCCATTCGAATCCTCGCGCGAGCGGAGTACATCAATCAAGCCGAAGAATTTCGGAAAGCGGGTGCTGCGATTGTGAGATATGACGAGACGGAATCCGCCGCCGCGCTGGCGCAAGCTTTACTTCAGGACATCGATGTCCCAACAGATCGAATTGACGCGCTTGTGCGCAATGTGCGCGATAATCTCTCCCCTCGCACGAAGCCGCGGCAGCGCAGCGACGCCACCGAGGACGTTGCGATCTAAATGAGATCGGTAGCTACGGCGCTATGGTTGGAGTGTCGGTCAGGGATTAAATTGCCGCAGGCAATGCACCGCAATTACAAGTAGCTCCATTCGCGTAGCAGCCGCGCGCGCGGCATAAAGAATGCCGACGTGAACAGCCCGGTTGTGCGTAGTGGTGGTCGCAATCGAAGGCGCGCGCTGTGTTCCGCAAGAACAAGCGATTGGCCGTTAACGTCGAACCAGGAACTGTCCATCATGCCTAGCGCTGGTTCAGTGGCCGCATTTTACGATCGAGCCACTTTGCCACTTCGGCACAGACCCAACCGACCATGCCGACGCTCAGGATAACCATGAAAGAAACGAGAATTGAGTTCATTTATTACTAATTTGAAGATTTAAATGTTCAGTCGCTGTGTTCGTGCTTCCGTTCCACCTCTTCGACGGTGGAGTTGCGCCAGCCCATGAACAAACGATACACGGTGTAGATGGCCGCTGCGACAGTGCCGCCGATGAGGAGATAATCCATTATTGTCACGCCGTAACCTATGTCCGGGCTGCCTGAGGGCTAAGACTCATAATTGATGTTTGTGATAGTTTTTTCCTATCGTTCGACTGGCCGCCTTTTCGCAGACCCGCCATTCGCGTTCGACTTTCAAACCTGCCTGCCCGTCGCTTGCGTTTTTCGAAGCGCGTCTTTCGCTTGCGCGACAGACGCGCGAGCCGAGCGACAAGGCGATTGATTGCGGCGTAGAAGTTTTCGTGCGTGGCATTGCCATGAACGTCCCGCCCGGGCAGGGCCAGGCGCGCGCTGACGGAAAAGACTCCGTTCGCGCCGGATTTCTCCCGAAGCACAACTTCTGCGCTCAACATATCGGCCGCAAAACGCGAGAGGCGCGAGATTTTCTTCTCGATGAACTTTCGCAGCTTCTCGCTGAGTTCGATGCCATCAGGCGTAATATGGATTGGTAACGTATTCATATTAGTTTTGTTTGTTGCTGCCCTTGCTCGAAATCGCCTCTCGCTGATTTGTCTGCTTACGGCCTGCCGCGAGAAGACCGTTTTCAGCCGCTGTCTGCAGTTTGCGTCGAGCGGCAGCAATGACTGTGGGTTTAACCTCGCAGTTAGCCGGCCAGCACTCCGGCGCGCCAAGACGGCCCGCGAGAAATTCGGCCAGGGCCGAACCGGCCTGTAAATGATCGGACATCTTGATCGTTTTCATGCGCCGAAAGTGGCGCGAATGTCCCAGTTCGACTAAGACCGATATTCGATTGAACTGATAGCGTGGCCCTAACTATCGCCTTTCGAACCGCGGCATCGTGGCAACAAACTGCCGGCGAAATGCTAATAATGATGATACGCAGACTGAGCAGCCAGGGCTTAGATTTGATGTTACCGATAGCTTCCACGTATATAATCTTGGGTCATGGAATGGCTGAACTTTCACCATTTGCGCTATTTCTGGATGGTGGCGCGGAAAGGCGGCGTGCGAAAGGCAGCGGAAGAATTGCACGTTTCTCAACCATCAATCAGCGCACAGTTGCACCTGCTGGAAGAATCACTTGGCCAAAAGCTGTTTCGTCGCAGTGGCCGCAACCTGGTGCTTACCGACATCGGTCAGCTGGTGCTCAACTATGCGGACGAGATTTTCTCCGCTGGCCGCGAGTTAATGAACGTTGTGAAACAGCGGCCGGGCCGACATCCGCTGCGGCTCAACATCGGCTTGACCGATGCGTTTCCCAAATTGATCGCGTTCGAAATTCTTCGCGCTGCCTTCCGGTCTGATGAACCAGTGCATGTCGTCTGCCGGGAAGGGGAAATTGGTTTGCTGGTGAATCACCTACAGGCTCATCGACTCGACATTGTCTTGGCGGACGAGCCCGCCTCGAGCACGCTGAAAGCGAAAACGTTCAATCATCGCCTCGGCCGTTCCGGCCTCACCTTTTGCGCGGTTCAGAGTTTGGCCGCCAAGCTGCGTCGCAACTTTCCACGCTCGCTTAACGGCGCACCGGCGCTGCTGCCGACTACCAACATGGGAATGCGAATGGCACTGGAAGCGTGGTTAGACAAAAATGGCATCCGCCCAAGGGTGGTCGGTGAGTTTGAGGATTCTGCTCTAATGGAAGTCTGCTCCGCTGGCGGTCGCGGCTTCACCGTTGTGCATAGTGTGATTGATCGGGCCGCACTCAAGCATTACAACCTGCGTGTCATCGCCAAGGTGGAAGAGTGCGGGAGCGAATTCTATGCAATAACGACAGAGCGGCTGGTCAAACATCCGGCCGCAATTGCGATCACCCAACACGCATACACGAATCTTTTCGCCAGTCGTTAGTACATTTGGGCGTGCTCTGGAGCTGGACAACATCACCGCCATTAGTCGAGCTGAGCGCCGGCTTGCTCGGTAAGCAGCGAGCGCGCTTTCTTGTATGTTCGGCGAGTCGGCACATCGCCTGAAAGAAAAAGTCAGCCTGAGTTTCGACAAAAAATGGTTCGTCCTTCAAATGTGTTGCGATCGGCGGCGCTACCGCGACCAGTCCAATCGTGGTGGCAACCTGGCGCCCATTTGCTGCTTGGTAGATTTCGCGGAGAAGTTGTTGCACGTTTGTCTCTTTGAAGGTCTCTCGCGTCCGCTGGGAAATTGGATCCTGCGTTAGCGGCAGACACGAGATCGTTGTCCAAAGCGTTTCAAATGGTTCTGCGAGATTGATCTTTTTCATGCGCGTGGAGTTGTTGTTACTGGCAGCAACTTGAGCCCCGAATGACAGAGCGACCAGCATTGCTATTCGATCAAATCGATAGCTTTTTATGATCAGGTGTCACTCCGCTTACGAAAAAAGCGGGCCGCTTGTGGGTAGCGCTAAGCGACCATTGGCCGCGAACGGTTAAGGTATTGCGAATCGGAAGCCGCCAAACCCGCTTCCACTGTCGGTCCGATTCCGGCAATGCCCAGCTCCACATTTGGTCCAAGGAACACGACCCACGCTCCGCCCTGTTTGCTAATGCGTGGACGCCGCACGGCAGCCGGCGCGCCAGGATGAGCGTCGCAATAATTTTTGATCTGTCTTTCGATTGCTATCTCCTCACGTGTAGTCATCGTGCACGGATTGTGGTCATTTCGCCAGAACCAGCAATTGAACGTGCGGATGCTTGTCCCGTACTCCAAAATCTTAGAGATACTCAGACGAGTAACTCTTGCTGCGAACTGAAGCGCAAACGCGATGCCTGCTTCGACCAGCCGGGTTCATCAACCATGCGATCGTAAACAAACTCGTTCGCTCCAAGTTTTGTTATCATCTCCGCCAATCGGGTGGGACGCGGCTGGCCATTCCTGACATCGAACACGCCCGGTTCGTAATTTCCACCCCGCCTGGTCACGAGGCTATCCCAGTCGAACGCTCCTAACAATGCCCAGACCGTGACGGCGCGGATATCAACTCCGCAATTTCGTGCCTGATTGGCGGCATCCCACGCTTCTTTGAACCAGCGAAGTTGCTCGACCTGCTGATAACAGCCGAGGTGCACCTCGCTCAGGACAATCGGTGACCCATATCGCTCCCAAACCTCATCGATGGCGCCGCTGAATCCGGCGAGACTCTGCCTGCGGGCGCGAACCGCGGAGTCGTCAGCGTATCTATCGATGCCGTTTCCGCCGTGATATTCTACTGGATAGGTCTCGAGATTTCGTCGAGATAGCGTTCACTAGTCACATAGTAGTTGATCCCAATGAGGTCTGGCGGGACATGGGTTTTCTACAAAGAAGTTCAGAACTTCAGGGCCGAGTGGCTCAAAGTAAGCCCCATACGTTTGCAGCAACTGCGCGCAGGGATTGACAGCGCGTATTTCGCGCATCGCGAGCACCGTGGCGCGCAGCTCATTAATCAAGGCGCTCGCGAAGGCGAGATTATCGCGCGCGTGTGGATGCCAATGCCCGTACAAACCGCTGAACCTCGCCGTTGGGAGCGGTTCATTAACAGGAGTGTAAAGTTCAACCCAGGGATGGCGTTCGGCTACGGCGGCAGCGAACCTGGCAAACTTGTTTGAAAAACTGGATCGAGCAGGTGCATGTAACGTGGTCCGCAGCCGTGGTGCAAAGGCCAACGATTTGCGAATCCCGAGCTGCTTTAACTGCTCCAGCCCCTGGTCTGTCCAAGCC
>JBKPQI010000274.1:0-9694 GCA_046733975.1 Verrucomicrobiota bacterium | reverse complement strand
GTGAAGAAGACGTGAAGGGAACCGAAAAGACCAAGGAAGTGTTCAAGATGTTGAAACGCAGTTCGCTGAATTTTGTTGGCAACATCGAGGGCCGGCATTTGTTTGAGGATCCCGTCGAAGTGGTGGTGTGCGACGGATTTGTCGGCAACGTTATTTTGAAAACGTGCGAATCGATCGCCGTCGCAATCTTTACCTGGTTGAAACACGAGTTGATGCGTTCGACCAAGCGCAAGGTCGGAGCGTTCCTGGCCAAGAACGCGTTCCTCGAGATCAAAGACAAAACAAATTACGAAGAGTACGGTGGCAGCCCGTTGCTGGGTGTGAACGGCATCTGCATTATTGCCCACGGCGCGAGTACGCCGCTCGCGATCAAGAACGCCTTGCGGGTTGCGGCCGAGTCGATTGAACACCAGGTCAACCCGCATATTATCGAGGAGGTTCAGCGCTATCATGAAAAGACAGTCCCTCTCGAGCCCGCGATCCACTAGGAACCAGCGAACGGTTTCGATCATCGGAACCGGCAGTTACGCCCCGGAGAAGATTCTTACCAACGAGGACCTGTCGCGCATGGTCGATACCAGCGACGAATGGATTACCACGCGCACCGGAATCAAGGAGCGTCGCATTGCGGCCAAGGACGAAACCACCAGCGACATGGCTGCGAAAGCCGCACTCAAGGCATTGGAGCAGGCGAAAGTCTCGCCCGAGGAACTCCAGCTCCTGCTCGTGGCCACGGCTACACCCGATATGATTTTTCCCGCCACGGCGTGTTTCGTTCAGAAAAAGATCGGTGCAACCAACGCCGCGTGCCTCGATATCTCCGCCGCCTGCGCCGGGTTCTTGTTCGGAATCGAAATCGCGCAGCAATTTATTGCTTCCGGCACGTATGACACCGTGCTCGTGATCGGGGCCGATAAGCTGACGTCGATTACGAATTGGAAGGATCGAAATACGTGTGTGCTGTTCGGCGATGGAGCCGGGGCCGCGGTCCTCGGTCATCGCGGCAGCGCCCACGGGGTGATCAGCACCAACATGGGAAGCGACGGCCAGTTCACCGACATTTTGTTCATGCCGGGGGGCGGAACGAAAACGCCGATCACGGCGGAAAACGCGCATCTCGCTCTGCAGACGATCCACATGTCGGGCAAGGAAGTGTACAAACAGGCGGTGATCGCCATGCTCGCCGCCGCTAGGAACGCGATCGAGGACGCGGGGTTGACTGTCGACGACATCGCCTGCGTGATTCCGCATCAGGCAAACTTGCGGATCATTGAGGCTATTGGGGAACGGCTCGGAATTCCGCGCGAAAAAGTTTTCGTTAACGTCGATCGTTACGGAAATACTTCAGCGGCCTCGGTGGGGATTGCGCTCGACGAAGCGAATCGGTCGGGCCGGATTAAACCTGGCGATTACGTTTTGATGGTAGTGTTTGGCGGTGGATTAACCTGGGCGAGCACGATCGTGGAGTGGTGACGGCGGACTCCGTCATCCCGAGCGACAGTCGAGCGATCCTGTTGCCGAACGTAGAGGCTACGTTGCAGCCTCGACTTCGCTCGGAATGACCGTTTGTTATGGAAAATGGAACGCCGTTTGACTGCCATACTCGCCGCCGACGTCGTGGGATATAGTCGGCTGATGGGCGCCGATGAGGCTGGAACTCTGTCCGCGCTGAAAAGTCTTCGCTCGGAATTGTTTGACCGAATAATTGCCGAGCATCGGGGGCGGATTGTGAAGGCGATGGGCGACGGTGTTCTCGCGGAATTTCCGAGCATCGTGAGTGCCGTAGCTTGCGCCACTGAGATTCAACATGAGGTTCGCAAGCGAAATGCAGATCAGCCAAAGGATCAGCGGATCGAATTCCGCATCGGAGTTAACCTTGGCGATGTGATTGTGGAAGGCGATGATATTTTTGGCGACGGTGTTAACATCGCGGCGGCGTCTGGAAGCCGTCGCCGAGCCCGGTGGAATCTGCATCTCAGCGATTGTCCACGATCAGGTGCAAGGTAAGCTCAATTGCGCCTTCGACGACATCGGTGAGCAGAACCTGAAGAACATTAACCGCCCGGTGCGGGTCTACCGCGTTCGCGACGCCTGCACCAGTAATGCCCCGTCGGCACGACCGACACTGCCGCTTCCTGACAAGCCGTCGATCGGGGTGCTTCCTTTTGCCAATCTGAGTGGCGATCCTGAGCAAGACTATTTCGCCGATGGCATCGTCGAGGAGATCATCACCGCCCTTGCCCGCATCCGATGGCTCTTCGTCATCGCCCGCAATTCGACCTTCGCGTACAAAGGCCGGGCAATCGATGCGAAGCAGACCGGCCGCGAGCTTGGCGTCCGCTATCTTCTGCAAGGTTCGGTGCGAAAAAGCAACCATCGGGTGCGCATCACAGGCCAGCTCATCGATACGACAAACGGTGCACATCTCTGGGCCGATCGGTTCGACGGCTCAGTTGAAGAGATTTTCGAGCTTCAGGATAAGGTTGCGATCAGCGTAGCCGGCGTAATCGAGCCGACGCTCCGCCAGGCAGAGATCGACCGCGCGCGGCGCAAGCGCCCTGACAGCCTCGATGCGTACGACCTTTATTTGCGGGCCCTGCCCCACGCATTCACCGCAATGCCCGAAGATGCGGACAAGGCGCTGACTCTTCTCGTCAAGGCGATCGAGCTGGAACCGGAGTTCGCCGCGGCGCACGCAATCATCGCCTGGTGCCACGAGCAACACTACTTGCGGGGCGGGCTGCAAGAGGAGACACGGAATGCCGCATTGCGCCATGCGCGCCATGCCATAGCCACCGGCAGCGACGATGCGGTCGCGCTCGCGACTGCCGGTTTTGTTATCGCGGCTGCCGGGCGGGACTATGAAACAGCGCTCACCGCATTCGACCGATCTTTCGCCCTTTCCAGTTCGTCGGCTCTCGCACTCGGCTTCAGCTCGATCGTACGGGCATGGGTGGGCGACGAGGCGATCGCGCAGGAACACGCTAATCGCGCGCTACGCCTCAGCCCGTTCGATCCCCTGATTTACATGCCTTACATCGGCTTGGCCTATGCACATTTCGCCGCTGGCCGTTTTGACCAAGTGGCGACCGCCGCACGCCTGGCGACGCAATCCAACCCGCGCTTCACCGTTCCCCATATGTTGCACGCTGCCGCTCTGGCGATGCTCGGCCGGAGAGAAGACGCCACGACTGCGGTGGAACGGCTCCTTGAGCTGCAACCCAACATCACGGTCGCCTCGGCCATAATCTCAGCCCGTTGCGTAAATCCGAAACACATAAATGCGCTGGAAAACGCGTTGCGCCAGGCTGGGTTACCGGAAAATTGATAGCGCCGCCATCGCGGACTTTAATTCGTGCCTAACCATCCGCCCTATGCAAAAAAACAAACAAGCGATGGTCTGCTCGTCGAATTTCCGAATGGTCAGCGCCGCAGCGTGTGCGACGATTGAACGCGGTACGCGCGAACGAAACGCAGAACTGCCAAACGCGATCTTTCTGGAAAAGTTGGATCCAAAACGACTCCGACCTCAAGTCGATACAAATCATCGGCGCTATCAGAAGCTCACGGCGCTGCTGGAACAACAGTTTCTAGGGGCATAACGATGTGTAATCGAGCTCACGGCAGCCAGGATTCCTTGTCATGGCGAGCGAATACGCTAGTCCGGTCGAAGACTCGCGCTGGCGAGCTCGGACCGAGACATCGCTTGCCGATGAAGGCCGAAGGTTAGAGATTCCTGACTTCGCTCGGATTGAAAAGAAGGAGGGCGAAATGACAAAATGTTGATCGAAACTCACGCTCATCTGGATTATCCGGACTTTGCGCCGGATTTTGATGACGTTTTGCGACGGGCGAATGAAGCTGGAGTGACGCGCATCATTACCATCGGCACGTCGATTGAGAGCAGCCGGCGGGCGATCGGGTTGGCGGAAAAATATCCGAATATTTTTGCAGTGATCGGGGTTCATCCGACGTATGCAGGCGAAGCGCCAGACGATGTGATGACACCCTTACGTGAGCTGGCGAAAAGTCCGCGGGTAGTCGCGCTTGGCGAAAGCGGCCTCGATTACCATTCGTTGCCGAGCAAGGAGGCGGCAAAGGACAAAAAAGTGCAGGTATTCGCGAATGCGTTGCAAGGCGAAACCGAGGAGCAAATCGATGCCAGTATCGCGGATGGTGCTTACAAATCCAAGCAGGCGATGTTGTTCGAGCAGCAACTCGATCTGGCGGTCGAACTGGGACTCAACGTCGTCATTCATCAGCGCGATGCTTGGGAAGATACTCTCGAGATCATGCAGTCGTACACGGATAAGCTACGCGGCGTTTTTCACTGTTTCGGTGGCACCCGCAAACAGGCCGAAGAAGTGATCGCCCTTGATCACCTCGTTTCGTTCACGGGTATCGTGACGTTCAAAAACGGCGCTTCGGTGCGGGAAGTGGCGGCACAGATTCCGCTTTGGAAATTCATGGTCGAAACCGATTGTCCGTATTTGGCGCCGGTGCCATTTCGCGGCAAAAGGTGCGAGCCCGCTTACACCCGGCTGGTTGCAGAATCGATCGCGGGGGTGCGCGGTGTTCCGCTGCAGGAGATTGCCGACACCACCACCGAAACCGCAGAGAAGTTTTTCAGATTCGATCGATGACATGCCAAGGTGGATCGAGCAGTCCGTACCGTGAGTGCGAGTCCGACCCCGATGATAAAATTAACGCGCCTTCAGCGCGTGAATTAGCATCGGCCGCGGAGCGGCCGATCCACCTAACCGTTCTCCTCATCGCCTTCCTCCTCGCATCCTGCGCCACGCAGAAGGACGTGCAACATCGGGTCGTCATCAGCGTCAAAGACCAAAAGCTCGCAGTTCTTGATCGCGAAACTCCGATTGCCGTTTACCCGGTTTCGACTTCGAAGTACGGGGTGGGCGACTGGCGAGGAAGTTATCGGACTCCGCTCGGCGAATTGGAAATTGCGCGAAAGATCGGTGATGGCATGCCGCCCGGCACTGTTTTCAAAGATCGCCGCAGGACCGGTGAAATTGTGGGCGTCGACGCACCCGGGCGTGATCCGATCGTAACGCGGATCATCTGGCTGCGGGGACTCGAGTTGCAAAATGCGAACGCATTTCGCCGTGACATCTACATTCATGGCACGCCGGAAGAACGGAATATCGGTTTGCCCGTCAGCTATGGGTGCGTGCGGATGAAGTCCGCGGATGTGATCAAGCTTTACGACGTGATCGGAGCGGGGGCGCGCGTGACCATCGTCGACGCACCGCTGTCAACCGTGGTGTCCGGTCTGGCCAACGCAAGTCAAACCGGCCTGACCATGCGCAGCGGAATGACGATCCATTGACAAAAGCGTGTATCCAGAGCGCTTCGGCGTTCCGGCCCCGCACGATTACGGCTGGTCGCCGAGATGTTCGCGCGCGGTTTTGCGGTCCAGCAGTGCCATATCCGCATCGACCATTAATCGGACGAGTTCATGGAAACGCGTCTTCGGTTCCCATCCGAGAATCTTCTTCGCCTTGGCCGCGTTGCCAATAAGCAGGTCGACTTCGGCCGGGCGCTCGTAACGCGGATCGTGTTTGACGAATTCCTTCCAATCAAGATCAACGTGGGCAAAAGCCGCCTCGCAAAATTCGCGCACGGTATGTGTTTCGTTAGTGGCGAGAACAAAATCATCGCCGTCATCTCGCTGTAATATCCGCCACATTCCCTCAACGTATTCGGGCGCGTGACCCCAATCGCGTTTTGCCTCGAGGTTGCCGAGAAATAATTCTTTTTGCAAACCATGCTTGATGGCGGCGACGGCGCGCGAAATTTTGCGGGTGACAAAAGTCTCGCCTCGGCGGGGACTTTCGTGATTGAACAGTATCCCGTTACTGGCGTGCAGATGATAGCTTTCGCGATAGTTTACGGTTGCCCAGTAGGAGAAGACTTTCGAAACGCCGTACGGACTGCGCGGCCAGAATGGAGTCCGCTCCGTCTGGGGGACTTCCTGCGCTTTGCCGTACATCTCGCTGCTTGAGGCCTGGTAGAAACGCGACCGTATACCCGTCTCGCGAATCGCTTCCAGAATTCGGATGGTCCCGACGGCAGTCACATCCGCGGTATATTCGGGAATATCGAAGCTGACGCGAACATGGCTTTGCGCGCCGAGATGATAAATTTCATCCGGCTTCAAATCGTAAAGCAGCTTCACCAGATTAACCGAGTCAGCGAGATCGCCGTAATGGAGAAAAAGCCGGACACCGTTGATGTGGGGGTCGACGTAGAGATGATCGATGCGGGCAGTGTTAAACGTGCTTGCCCGGCGAATGATCCCGTGGACTTCGTAACCTTTTTCCAATAACAGGTCGGCCAGGTAACTGCCGTCCTGTCCGGTAATGCCGGTGATCAAGGCGCGTTTCATTTTTTTGTTTCTGTCATCCCGAGCGAAGTCGAGGAACGCCCGTCCGGCTCGGACGCCCGCTGCGAAACCTTTAAGGTCAGTTCGGCGGGATCCTTCGACTGCGCTTCGCTCCGCTCAGGATGACAGAGGACGTTACGCTGCGCCTCGATCAATCGCGCAATCCCGCTGCGTCCCAGCATCAGCATTTGATCAAGTTGGGTTTGCGTAAACGTCGCTTCTTCACCGGACCCCTGAATCTCAACAAAGTCGCCATCCTCTGTCGCGACAAGATTGAAGTCCACTGATGCACCCTTGTCTTCTTCGTAGTTCAGGTCGACGAGCGCAGTGCCTTTAACGATGCCGGCGCTGATCGCGGCGATCAGCTTCAGCATGGGCGAAGATGTGATCTTCTTTTCCTGTAGCAGTTTTTGGCATGCCAAGGTGACCGCCAAACTTGCGCCGGTGATGGCCGCAGTCCGCGTCCCTCCGTCGGCTTGCAAGACGTCGCAATCGACCCACATCGTGCGAGGTCCGAGCTTTTCCAGATCAAAAACACTCCGCAATGACCGTCCGATCAACCGCTGAATCTCGGTGCTTCGCCCATCGAGTCGTCCCTTCGCGATATCGCGTTGCTTTCGCGTTGTCGTAGAATAGGGGAGCATCGAGTACTCGGCGGTTAACCAGCCGCCGGAAACGTTTTGCTCTTTCATCCAGCGGGGAACGACTTCTTCGATTGTAACGCCGCAGATCACGCGGGTATTTCCCATCGCAACCAAGACCGATCCGGCAGCATGCGGGGCGATGTTTAACTCGAAATGGACGGGTCGAATTCGATCATTTGCCCTGCCATCAACGCGTTCCATCGCCGCACGCTAAAGCACCAAATCCCAAACCCCAAGCACCAATGAATAACCAAACACCAATAACCAAACCACGTCGTGAGCGTGTCAGATTAAAGTTTCGATGTTGGAGCTTCCCTGGTGCGTGGAGATCGGTGCTTGGAGGTTTCGTGAACGGTTCAGCCGTTCACGACGCTGCCGCCATTCGGATGGAGGATCTGCCCGGTCATGTAGGAAGAATCATCGGAAGCGAGGAAGACATAACTCGGCGCGACCTCCTCCGGCTGGCCAGCGCGGCCCAAGGGAACGTCAGAACCGAATGTTTCCACATCTTCCTCTGGGAACGTCGATGGAATCAGCGGTGTCCAAATCGGACCCGGCGCGACCCCGTTGACCCGAATTCCCTTTTCCGCAAGCGCCTGGGACAGTGAACGGGTAAAAGCTACTTCGGCACCCTTGGTCGAAGAGTAATCGAGTAATTTTGGGCTGCCTTTGTACGCCGTCACCGACGTAGTATTCACGATCACCGCTCCTTTCTTCAGGTGCTTCATTACCGCCTTCGTCATGAAGAAATAGGCAAAGACATTAGTGCGAAATGTCCGCTCGAGCTGCTCCGCACTGATTTTTTCGATCGAATCCTGCGGATGCTGTTCAGCCGCGTTGTTAACAAGAATGTCGATCCTGCCGAATTCGGTTACTGTCTGATCGACAGCCTTCGCGCAGAATTGCTCATCGCCGACATCACCGTCAATCAGCAGACATTTACGCCCATGCTGCTCGACGAGTTGCTCCGTTTCTTTGGCGTCTTTGTGCTCTTCGAGATAAAGAATACTGACATCGGCACCCTCTTTGGCGAAGGCAATAGCAACGGCGCGCCCGATACCGCTGTCACCGCCAGTGATGATCGCGACTTTGCCCTGCAGCTTGCCGCTTCCAGGCTCACTTTCGTCCTCCGGTCTCGGGCGCGGCTTCATTTTGTGCTCCCGCCCGGGCCGTTGCCTTTGATGCTGAGCAGGCTGGCGCTTTTTTTCTTTTGGCATAACCGGAACTCTTCGCATCTCGAAAGCGACTTAGCCGCCGGGAAGTCACGCACTGCCAAGTAATTTTTCCTAGCCGACGACGTTCACCTCAAACCCGTCCGCCAGACAAGTGTGATCCGGTTCGTGGCAGATCTCAGAAAAGCCGTCAAGTTGCGCTGGGATCGTCGAAAATGCGTCCACATCGACATCACGGACCGTGATAAGGCGCATGCGCCACCTGCGCGCACAGTAAAGCACCGTTTGCCGCTCGATATGCGAACAGGTAATAGCGCTCGAGCAGGAAGAATTCGAGCGATTCGCTCGCGATGGGCCGGTTTTCGCCGGCAGCACGATACCGAAATCGCGCGAGCTGGGATGTTCCGCGGCGACGGGCAGAGTAACCGATCCAATCGGTATGTTCCGCGTGCATTTCGGCGAGAAGATGTGGCAGCGACTGCAGGATACGCGCGCCGAATGTCGCCCACGCGCGGTTGCAATCGAGTGAGTAGAACCAACCCCCGGCCGTTCCGCTGGAGTCGAACGCATAAGTGCGAACGTTCAGTTCTTGAAATTGTGAAAACCACGGGAGTGGAGGCATACCGCGTAGCCGCACGTTGCGCATGAAAAACGGGGACATGCCGATCCATACCCCGCCATCAGAGGTGTCGACCGTCAGACCTGGGCGGTAGCGTCTTTGCACACGCGCTGGAGCGACCTGCCAATGTAAAAAGAGCAAATCCCCAGCGCTCATGCATCGCTATTGGTCGCCGGCGAGCGGGCGAGCAACCGTTTTGCTGTGTCCGGGCCTCACAATTTACTTGCGGTCATGCTTCAACTTCGCCCTGTCCTAGCTCCTCAGACGGGACGATTACCGCTTTGCTGGATTGCGGGGTGCGGTCGGGGCACCCCTTCGGACTGCGTCGGCGGCAGAGTTTCGCAATTTTTCTGTAAAAACCTTGCTGCCGCGCTTGACGATTTGGCGGGATCGACTAATTTGCAGGTCCCGCTGGAGCGGGGGACTCCTTGAATCAGGAGTTCGTTCTGCGTACATCCGGGACTGCAAATTGGAACTCAATTTTGTCCCCGTTTAATCCGCCCGAGCCTTGATGAAGGCGGACCAATCGGGAGACCGAATTGAGTTTTTTTGTCTCTTGGAGTGTGCGTAAGGCGCTGGTTCTTTGACATCTACATACAGGGTAGTAAGAAAGTACAACTTTAAGAGCTGAGTCTGAAATCAAGACTGTAGCGGCGGTCTCTGACCGTCGTTCCAGAGAGAGTTTCAGTTATCAAAGAATCTTCGGTTCCCGCAATCGCGGGACCGGAACAGATTGATCAAGCTACAAAGAGCGCATCATGGATGCCTTGGTGCCAATAGGCGATGAAGGACGTGGTAAGCTGCGATAAGCTACGGAGAGCGGCAAACACGCTTTGACCCGTAGATTTCCGAATGG